>CALEIM010000128.1 GCA_937876395.1 uncultured Wenzhouxiangella sp.
ACGACCCGATCTTCAACGGCCTGGCGATCTCGCTGATCTTCGGCATCCTGGTCTCCACCGTGCTGACCCTGGTCGTCATCCCGCTGCTGTACTACACGCTGATCCGGCGCAATTCGCCGCCAGCAGAAATCACTTCATCATGAAACCTCAATCCGCTTTCCCTGCCATTTCCGGCGTGCTGGCGCTGGTGATATTGACGGCCTGCGGGCAACAGCTTGAAACGGCTGCCTCGTCCACAAACGATGTGGAAGTGCTGCAGGCAGTCGATGAAGGCACCGATGTCAGACAACAGCTCGTCGTAATTCGCGATGGACTGCCCGATGGTGTAGCGCTGCGTCTGATGCGCGGCATCGCCACTGGGCCCGCCTGGGTGGCCCTGCCATGGCAGCGAAACAGATCCCGCAGTAACGGCGACGAATGTGGTCCGCTCCCCGGATGACGCTGCCACCGGTTTTGACATTGGCGAGCTGCGCGGCGCATTGTGGGTCGAAGTACCGGCAACACCGCAATAATCCACCCCAACCGGAGAATCCATCATGAGCATCGACAGCCCGATTCGCGTGACGCTTCAACAGGACGGAAACTACGCCTTCCGCGTCGAGTTCAACGACACTGATCTCGCCCCGCTGCTGACCGACGAATCGCCACCGCTGGGCGAGGACGCCGGCCCGAACCCCTCGCGCCTGCTGCTGGCCTCAGTTGCCAACTGCCTGGCCGCCAGCCTGCTGTTTGCGCTGCGTAAATTCAAAAACTCGCCCGATCCGATTCGTGCCGAAATCAACGCAACGCCTGCGCGTAACGAGCAGGGTCGCTGGCGTATCCCGTCGGCCACGGTCGACCTGTACCTGCCCGGAAACAGCGCCGACTACAAAGGTCTGGAGCGGGTGCTGGCCCAGTTCGAGGACTTCTGCGTGGTCACCCAAAGCGTGCGCCAGGGCATCGACATTGACGTGACCCTGCACGACGGGGAAGGCCAGGTGCTGAGGGGCAACCAGGATTCCGCCGTCAAGTCCTGAGCCTGCTCAACAAGCTTGCCCAGTAGTGGCACGGCATGATCATCTGGATCGAAAAACCGTTCGACCGAATCCGACGTGAATCCGACACCGACGTACACGACCCGAAGGTGACGTACACCAGTCAGGTCTGAGCGACCCAGGCTCGTTGCTGTTCTGGACCCGTCCTGATTGCTTTAAGTCAAGACGCGGGCGCCGCCGAGGCGTACACTCTGCCTTGATCAGGGGTTGGACTCCCTCCTGCCCCGGAGTCCTGAATGTGGCAATACTTTCAATGGCACTCGTTATGTCTATCCGTTTCAGACCGTTCGTCCGGTGGCCGCTTTCCTTTTGTCTTGCTGTCGCCTCCACGCTGGCGCTGATGGCCGGCGCAGCCAACGCCAGCGATGCCTGGCAGGCCAGCGGTGACGTACGCTTCGGCTACGTTGCCTCCGAAACCCGCGCCCGCAGCGGCACTGAGTCCGATGCCGACAGTTTACGCGCCCGCGTTCGCTTTCGCCTGCGCGGTGAATTGGGCGGGAACTGGCACTTTGGCGGCCGCGTCGCCGCCCGCCTCGACAGCGATCAGAACAACGAAGAGTTCTGGCTGCGCACCTGGGCACCCGCTTCGGCCGGCCTGCAGAACGGTCAGGGCACGGTCGACGAACTGTATCTTGAGTACCGCCGGGACGATGCGCCGTGGAGTCTGCGGGTTGGCCGCTTCCAGGCCGCCTGGGGTCTGGGTGATCTGGTGAAAAAGTCGCTCGACCAGAACGACAGCCCAAATTTTGACGTCACCTGGACCGACGGTGCCTGGCTGCAGTGGCGCCCGAACGACGACTGGACCACCCACCTGATCGTGCGCCACAACGACCGCCGCGGGCCGACCGGGAATCTGCGCCGACCGCTGGAGTTCAGCGACAGTGATTCACGACTGGGTCTGTTCGCAGCTGCCGAGTCCGAGACCTCGGTCGGCCCGCTCATTCAACGCATGGTCACGCTCACCTGGCTGCCATCGGCACTGCACCCCTACGGCGCGTCCGATCCCCGAGTCGAGGATTATTTCGCCATGACCGCCAAGACTGTCGCAGAGTGGCCGCTGGGTGAGAGCGGAACAAAGTTGCGATTGGGCGGCGAACTGGGTTATGCGCCCAACACACCCCAACGCATGGCAATGAACTCCGGCACAGGCAGCAGCGACTCACTGGCGTGGCAGACGACTCTGAGCTTCATGGAAATTCTGCCCAATCACAGCCTCGGACTCATCTACGGCCGGGTCGCGGATGGCTGGCTGCTGTCAAGCGACTTTCGTCCCAACGACCGGCTGGCCGAAGTGCGCTGGGTCTGGCAGGCCTCGCCGGCCTGGCAGTTCGACGCGCGGATACGCCGCCGCGAAGAAATCAACCTGCCCGGCACCGCCAACGCACGCCGCGACGACGACCTCTACCTGCGCGCCACCCTGCGCTTCTAAACCGGCACGCCAAGTCAGGCGCCGTCGGCGACCACATGGAGCAAGCCCGGTCGATACCGGCGGCACGCTATGCTAGGAGATTAAATTCGACGCGCCCGACCGGATTACTGAAATGCACAAACACGATCACCATCACCATCACCACAGCCATTCCAGCGACACCGCGGTCCCGGCCGCGGGCGAAGGCGCGGTCTGGACCTGCCCGATGCATCCGGAGGTGCGCCAGGACGGCCCGGGGAGCTGCCCGATCTGCGGCATGGCGCTGGAACCGATGACCGTCACCCGCGACAGCGCGCCGAGCCCGGAGCTGGCCGACATGACCCGGCGGTTCTGGATCGGCGTGGTACTGACGCTGCCGGTGTTCGTGCTGGAGATGGGCGGCCACGTTTTCCCCGCCCTGCACGAGTTGGTGCCGATGCGCGCCTCGGCCTGGATCCAGCTCGCGTTCGCCACGCCGGTGGTGCTGGTAATCGATCGCGCGCGTGCCGCGCGCTTGGGCGTGTCGCAGGCGGCGATCGCCGAGACCATCGCTGCCGGGCTGGGCGGCCACGACGCCAGCTACGTCATCGACGACAGCTCCAAGTACCCGCGCCCGATCCGCCTGCGCCTGCCGGCCGCCGACCAGGCCTCACTGGACGGCGTGCTGTCGCTGCGCGTGCGCGGCGGCGACGGCCAGCTCGTGCCGCTGTCGGAGCTGGTGCGGATGCAGCCCGCACGCTGGGACGGCGCCATCCACCACAAGGACCTGCTGCCGGTGGTGTACGTGATGG
>CALEIM010000129.1 GCA_937876395.1 uncultured Wenzhouxiangella sp.
GAGCCTTGCCCATATGTTCTGATGACGAATTAGCGCGCTCATGTTGGCTTATTCATACTTGGGCTGATGGCACTCCGACCTTTGTCCTCCTGCTCAAAAGACGCAAGCAGTTTTTCTGCTACGCCAGAGATGTCAAAAACATCTCGAATATCGTTGATGCCTTTCAGGAAATTACATGGGGAAGTTCTGAATGCCTTTCGTAGTGCTTCGGTGAAATCTGTTGGAGAGAGCCCTTTCGCCAATATGCCACATTTATGCTCTCCAGAGATGATTCTGGTCAGATCGCCAACCGGGGTTGAAATGACAGGGCACTGGAGCTTTATTGCGTCGGAGAATACGACGGGAATACTTTCGATTCTGGATGGAATCAGCAAGTAGTCGGCTGCAAGTATGGCCTTCTGAGCCTGGTTGCTGCTCATAAAGCCTTGAAGCTCAATTGGGCGGCCTTGTTGACGCTGGAGGCCTACACTCTCATGTACCGCTGATTCTAGGGGTCCGCCTCCAGCAATTGTAATTCTTTCAATTTGCGACCAATCGTGGTCAGTAAGTAGTTCCAAGGCTTCCAAAAGAATATCAATACCCTTGTTCGGGTGCCAACGACCCAAGAAAAGGAATCGGTACGGCGGCTTGGTGCGCAGTGGGCCCTTACGTGTGTGCGTAATTTGACGTGTGCTTGGTAGAAGTTCGACATTTCGCCCTGCAATGTTTTGAGTATCTATTGAGAGTTGTATGCCGTCCGACCAGCATGAATCAGCATCACGCAGGATGCTCCTTAAGCGATTGCGAATCAGAGGGATGCGGCCAAGACTCCAGATATCGCTGCCTAGCGTCCATACTGAGTAGGGTAGTCTGTGGCGCCGGGCGCTTCGGCGTGCCCATTCTCCGCACGGCAGTGCCCACAAAGCCAAAAGATGTGTGGCCGGCCCAGCTTGAATGGCGCGTTCGGTTGCCGCGGCGCCGTCGCGCATTACCTGAAAAATCTGCATTGCACCGATGGGGTGCCATGGTCTCAGTGTAGATAGTGGCCTGTCTGGCGTGGCATAACGAAAGACGTTTATATTCTGTGTCCAAGCCTTTTGAGAGTTTTCAGTTCCAGGAGCTACAACGCGAACCGGTATTCTTTTTGCTAGCTCTTCAACCAGGTCCGCCACGAATGCGCCCGCCGCCTCCCTTCCATCTGCATGGATGGGGAACGATGAAGTGATCAGGACTAAAGCCGTAGTGCCGCTCATTTGCGGAATTCCCTCACCCCAAAGTCCTTAGCTGGGACAGGCGAGTCGGGTGTATCTCGGCCATGATCGCAGCTTGATGAAATTGGTGCCATAAGTTAGATCGACACACTAGCGATGTAATCTGCTCTGAAACCGGGCAGATCAGGAAAATCATAACCACACTAATGAACGCCAGCGTACTTACCACACAAGCTCGACAGGAAAAGGCTGCAGAGCCTTGTCGCGGCTGACGAGCGGGATGCGTTCCAGTTCGGATTGAGCGGCGAGCATCCGGTCAAATGGATCGGCGTGCTCTAGTGTGTAGCCCCCTGAGTGCAGTGCGTGGGTGTGGCTGATTGCCATCACTTGTGCATCGAGACGGCGTATTACGTCGTCAAAACCAGAAAGAATGGGTTTGGCGGCGGGAAGTCGCCCCAGTCGGTATTTGGTTGCAATTTCCCAGGCCGAGGCCGCGCTTATGAGCAGCCGGGTGTCGGGGGATTCCAGCAGTCGCCTCACTTTTGCCGAAAGCTTGTCCGGCTGCATTACAGCCCAGAGAAAGGCATGTGTGTCGAGTAAAAGCGTCATTTGCCTTCCCAGGCGTCGAGCTCGGATTGCGGCAGTGGATCAAAAAACTCCGCGCCGACTTCGCCGGAAATGAAACCCAGGGTACGCTTGGTTGGCGGCTTGAGCGGAACCAGACGAGCGTAGGGTTTGCCGGCCTTGTACAGCACGATTTCTTCTCCTGCATGGGCCTTGTCCAGCAGGCGGGAGAGCTGTGTTTTGGCTTCGTGTACGTTGATGATCCGGCTCATGAGGTCAGCTTAGTTTTGTTTGTTGGCTAAGTCAAGGCGGGTCGTCGCGCGCGGGACGTCGACCACGTCGGAAAAAAATCGGGTGTTTACCGGGGAAGCGGTGAGGGCACATGGACATGTACCGAATTGATGGTGAAGGTGAAGGCTGAAAAATGGTCCGTCGGGGACACGTGCGGACGGTTTCCGGACAAGCGCTTCTTGCCTTCGGCAAACCGCACTCGCCCTCCAACCTGCGCTGCCCCGACCTACGCCGTTACCAAAACCGTAGGTCGGCCCGACGTGGCCGACGGTCCATGCTGTGGCTCGGACTCAGTTGCTTTTGTACATCAGCGATGTGATCTGCTCTGAAATCAAACCGATCAGAAAGATGATGACCGAGGCGCTGAACAGCAGCATGCTCATGTTGGTGAACTGGCCCCTGCTGATGAAGGTGTAGCCGTACCAACCAAGCCCGAGGATGAAAAACAGGGCGCTGGTGGGCAGAAACAGTTTCAGCGGCGCGTAGAGCGTGGCGATTTTGAAGATGATCATCAGAAAACGGATGCCGTCGCGGATCGGGCGGATGTGGCTTTTGCCTTTGCGTTTGGCGGCTTCGATATCGACAAATTCTACCGGGTAGCCGGAGCGCATGAAGGCCATGGTGATGGTGGTCGGGTAGGAAAAGCCGTTGGGTAGCAGGTAGAGGTATTGACGAAATTTTTCGGCCTTGACGGCCCGAAAGCCCGAGGTGAGATCCGGGATGGTGTGGCCGGTGACGGCAGAGGCGACCAGGTTGTAGATTCCGTTGGCCATCAGCCGACCGATGTTGGCATGAGATTTGGCTGAGGCGCGGGCACCGACCACCATGTCGTTGCCGTTTTCGAGCTCGGCGAGCAGGCGCGGGATGTCGGCCGGGTTGTGCTGGCCGTCGGCATCCATGAATACCAGGGTTTCCCCATTGGCCCGCCGCGCGCCGGCCTTGACGGCCGCACCATTGCCCAGGCTGCGCGGATGGCTGATGACCTTAGCCCCCGCCTGTTCGGAAATCGTTCTGGTCTCGTCGCTGGAACCGTCGTCAATCACCAGGATTTCAGCATCCGCCAGCAGCTCCCGAATGCCGCTGACGACGAGACCAATGCTCGCGGCCTCATTTTTGGCCGGAATGATTACGGAAATGGAGTCGCTGGGCGGCATGGGTTTTTGCGCGGGCTGGGTTGGTTTTGATGATAAACGGTTTCGGGGTTCAGGGTTCAGGGCTGAAAAGAAGGCTCATCGCGCAAGGTTCAAGGTTCAACGAAAAGAGGGAGGCGGGAGGAGGATCGCGCGATTGCGGAAAGCGCGGCTATTGACTTGTTTTTAAGCCGGCTCGATTATCTGGGTTTCATCATGGGTGGTTCTGCGTCCTCCGTATCGGCGGACCCAGAACAAATTGAACGGCTCAGAGTTCTGAATCTGGTCGGGTGGCCGGAATGCCCAATCCGGTGGCTGCGCTGGCCAGGGTTTTATCGAGTGTGACCATGCGTGTGCCGTGATCGGCACAGATCGCCAGGTGCAGGGCGTCGCCTGCACGCAGGCCGGTTTGTGGTTGGTCGGCGAGTCGTGCAGCGGTGCGAAAGTTTCGGCTGCAGACCGGCAGCACGGTCAGACTGTTCTGGACAAGTTGTGCGAATACCGCCAGGCACTCGGCGCGGTGCTCGGACTCAATTTGCCCGGTTCTCAGTTTCAGGGCCAGGGCGCTGGAAAACTCGGTGATGACCCAGTCACTGATGAGCAAATCATTGGCTGCCTGTTCGGCCAGCCAGATCTGGGTGGTTTCCGTATGCTGTTCGTTGCCGAGCGCGGCAACCAGTGTGCTGGTGTCCAGGTAACAAGGCCCCACGATCAGTAGCGGGCATTATCACGCAGTTCGCGCAGAAGCTGCCCGGCGTCCTGTTCCGTTCGCGGCAGCTGCCGGCTCAGTTCGCGCAGCACATTGAGATCAATCGGTCGACGGGCGGCGGGGCTGGCCGTCAGTTGTGCTACTACTCGTCCGCGGCGCGAGATCGCGACCGTTTCGCCGGTCTGTGCACGGTCAACCAGCTCACTGAGCCGGGCCTTGGCGTCCTTGATGTTGGTGGTCATTTCCGACATGTTTTGATAGTAGTCCCTTTGGTGGTCACATGCAAGGTGGGGAGCGGTTCAATCAATGCGCGGTAGTGAACTGCACTACGGTGCCGGGGCGGCTGATCAGCAGGTTGTGCTGGGGCAGAATCAGGCTTGAAAGTGCGCCTAGCTGAGTCAGGTTGGGTGGCAGGATACCGTGCAGGTTATTGTTTCCTAAGCTGATCTGCACGACCCGGCCGTTGACGCAGGTGATCGCGTACCAGGAGCATTCGCTGCCTTCGGGCCCGCCCCAGCCGGTGTCGACATGCCATTGGTCGCCGCCGGTGAGCTGGTGGAAATTCAGCAGCGTGGCGCGCTCCCCGAATGGAATCTGGCCGTGAGCGGGCTGGCAGAGAAGCAGCAGAATGACGATTAGCAAGATAGGTTTCATGCCGACCTTACGCGCATCGGGCCAGGCGGGTGGGTCATGAAGTTGAAGAGACATTCCGGCGCCACAGCCGATGTTTGATACCGATCTGAAGGCTGTGTAAAATATGATCTCCTCTGAATTTATGGTTCAATCATGGAAAGGATTACGACGACTGAGCTGGCTCGCAATCTGAGCGCGCTGCTGGATCGGGTCAGTGAAACGGGTGAAGGGTATCTGGTCGAGCGTGGACGGCGAGTTGTTGCGCGTATTGTGCCCACAGCGGGTGAGATGACGGCCGAGCAGGCGCTGGCTGATCTCTATCGCACGCTGGATGAAAGTGCCGGGGCGAGCTGGCTGAAAGATGCCGACCGGGGAGCCAGGGCGTTGAGTGACGAGTTGCGTGATCCATGGGCTTCCTGATCGATACCTGCATCTGGATCGACGTGGAGCAGGGCCGCCTGGGGCCTGCCGATGTCGCTCTGTACACGGGCAAGGAGCCGGTCTACCTTTCTCCGGTCACCCTTGCCGAACTGCGCCTGGGTATTGAAATGGCATCCGATCCCGGAACCCGCCAGAAGCGCATGGCCACGTATCGCCGGATGAGGCGCAAACCAACGCTGCTAATTGATGATGACACAGCCGACGTGTTCGGTGAACTTGCCGGTCTTCTTGTCAAAGGCGGCAGCAAGGCGTATCGAACCCGCGTTCAGGATCTGTGGATTGCCAGTCAGGCGATTCAGCATGCGATGCCGCTGGTGACGAGGAAAGCAGCGGACTTTCGCGGGATACCCGGCCTGGATCTGGTGGAGGTTGGAGGATAGGCCGGCCCGATTCGGCCGGCTGGGCGCGGGCTGGCTATTTTGCCGGTGATGCAGCGTGTTCTGCCGGCGATTCGACTGCGCGGGGGCGGTTCCAGAATTTTTCGTGGAAGAAGTAGGCCACGGTGTTGACTGCCGGCTCCACCAGCGCCACCGCGCCGCCGATGGCCAGGCTGCCGGTCATCAGGTAGACGACGCCAAAAGCCACGCTCATGTGCATGATGGCAAATGTAAAAGTTTTCCGTCCGGCCATTTCAAACCTCCTTTTGCGGTGATCGTGTATTGGGTAATATAAGGCACGTTAATTGCGAATGCAAACGATTCGCATTATGGGGCTGATAGCTGAAGGCTATGGCCCCGCTGAGAGACCTGCGCAGACCAGCTTAGACGATGAGCAGGCACCTGGCCAAATTTCAGGGGGGCTTCATGCCCGGTTAAGATCCGGTATGGCAAACTTCCAGCCTGGGTTTGAATGAGGGTTCGAGGGAATCGTGTCTGAACCAATCGAAGCGGTATCCGAAGGCGAAGTGACCCGGCTGTTGTCGGATCTGCGGCGTGAACCGGAGGTGCTCGACCGCATTTTGCCGATGATCTATGACGACCTGCGCGAGCTGGCTAGATGCCAGCAGGCGCGGTTTGGCTCAACGCCCACGCTCCAGACCACCGAGCTGGTCCACGAGGCGTTTCTCAAGATCCGTCAGTCTTCGGGCCGCGATATTCGCAACAGCGTGCATTTGAGGCGCGTTTCCTCGCTGGCGATTCGCCAGCTCATCGTGGATCATGCGCGTGCCAAGCTGGCCGCCAAGCGCGGCTCGGGGCACACGCCGCTGTCGCTTAAGGAAGATCTGGTTGAGGCGTCTGCCTCCGGCAGCGAAGGCGGTCTGCTGATGCTCGATGAGGCCCTGAGGCGTCTGGAAGAAGCCAGCCCGCGCCTGGCCGAAGTGGTTATCGCGCGTTTTTTTGGCGGCCTGACGGCGGAAGAAATCGGCGCCATGCTCAACTGCTCGGTGCGCACCGTGCAGCGTGAGTGGGAGCGCGCCCGCGCCTGGTTGCTGATGGAAATGCAGCACTGAGTTGATGCCGGAGCAAAGCGCAAACAAGCCCCGCTCCCGTCTGACGCCCGCCCGCCGCCGGGTGCTCGACCGCCTGCTTGACGAACTTTATGACCTGCCGGCCGAGCAGCGCGGTGAGCGCATTGCCCATCTGGCTCAGCGCGCGCCCCGCCTGGCCGCCTGGCTGGCCCGCCTGAATACCGCCGGTGAGACTTCTGGCGGCCTGCTGGACGGTACGGTAAGCGGTTTGTTTGAAGACGCCCTCCAGGCTCGCCTGCATCCTGAGCGGCAGGAACTGGCTCCGGGAACATTGCTTGGGCCATGGCGCATCATCGAACTGGCCGGAATCGGCGGCATGGGCGATGTCTATCGGGCCGAGCGGGCTGATGGCAGTTTCGATATGCAGGTTGCCGTCAAGCTGATCCGTGCGCCCAGCGATGACCTGGCCCGCCTGCTGGCGTCTGAACGCCAGACCCTGGCGCGGCTCCAGCATTCCAACATCGCCCGCCTGCTTGACGGCGGCGTGGCTGATGACGGTCGGCCCTATCTGGTAATGGACTGGGTTGACGGTCTGGGGCTTGACGAATGGTGCGCGCACAACTCACCTTCTCTCGACGTGCGCTTGCGGATGTTTTCCGATGTCTGTGCGGCGGTCAGCGCAGCTCAT
The DNA here is from genome assembly GCA_937876395.1 of uncultured Wenzhouxiangella sp. Classification (GTDB taxonomy): domain Bacteria; phylum Pseudomonadota; class Gammaproteobacteria; order Xanthomonadales; family Wenzhouxiangellaceae; genus Wenzhouxiangella. The sequence goes on from CALEIM010000129.1 coordinate 7,055, forward strand.
CGCGAGCTGATCGTGCACGGAGACATCAAGCCGCAGAACCTGAAAGTGAGATCTGACGGCCGGGTCTGTCTGCTGGATTTCGGCGTCGCCCGCCTGCTCGATCGGGATGGGCCCTCCGATCTGCCCGCAGCGCTGACACCGGGTTTTGCCGCGCCGGAAATATTTGATAACCAGCCGCTGTCCACGTCGGCGGATATTTTCGGCCTCGGTTCACTGCTTTACTGGCTGCTCTACGAAAAGGCCCCGCCCCGCGCCGGGGAAAATTATCCGCTGCGGCGTCTGGACCATCGCCGCTGGCGCGATCTGGACGCGATTGTGCGGCGCGCGCGCAGTGCCGAGCCCGAGCTGCGCTATCCCAGCGCCGATGCCCTGTCCAGCGATATCCGACGCGTTGCCCTGGACTTGCCGATTCGGGCACGGCGCGCCAGCGCGGGTGAACGTGTTGCGCTGTGGATGCGTCGGCACACGCTGGCTGCAGCACTGGGTGCAACCATACTGATTACTTTGCTCGGCGGCGTGGCGGCGGTCAGTTGGCAGGCTCGGGTGGCTGCGGCCGAGCGCGACCTGGCCCAGGCCGAAGCGGCGCACTCCAACGCGCTGCGCGAGCATCTGACGCTGCTGTTTCGCGAGGTCGGCAGCCTGGCCAACGACGCCGAGACCCTGACGGCCCGCGAACTGCTCGACCGGACGGCGAGCGTTGCCGATGAGTGGCTGGCCGATGACCCCAGGCTGCGTGTGCAGATCAAGGTTGTGCTTGGCGAAATCATGATTGCGCTCAACGACTATTCGGCGGCCGAATCGCTGCTGGCTGATTTTTCTGCTGCCGACGAGCTGATCAGCGATCCGCTGCTCAAGGCGCTGGCGTTTCAGGATCTCGCCCAGGTGCATCATCGTCGCGGGCGGATTGCCGAGGGTCTGGAACTGGCCGACCGTGCGGTCAAGCTGTTTCAATCGACGACTGCACCACATCCGGTGCGCCTGTCGGATGCGCTTCAGGTGCGTGGCCGGCTGCTGCGCGATTCAGGCCGCCTGGATGAGGCGATTACCGATCTGCGCCGGGCGCGTGATCTCGCTCTGCGGGTGTCCAGCGGTCCGCGTCCGCTGATGGCGCGGGCGGAGTCCAATCTTGGTACGACGCTGCTTTTCAGCGGCGATCTGGCCGCCGCCGCTCGCCACTTTGAACGCTCCGAGGCGTTGTGGCTGGCTCTCGGTCGTCCTGATTCGAGCGATTCACTGGCGACTATGGCCAATTTGGCGATCGTGCTTGATCGCCTGGGCCGGACCGAGGACGCCGTCCGGCGCCTGGAGCGGGTGATCGAGCTGCGTGAGGAAAATTACGGTGATTCCGGGGCCATGGCGGCGGCCCGGATGGCGCTCGGGCGTCTGTTCGTGGTAGCAGGGCGGTTTGAGCAGGCTGAGGTGCAGTTTGATGCGGCCGCCGAGACTTTCCTGCGCTTTATCGGCGCCGATACGCCCGATTACGCTGCGGCCCGCCTGGGGATCGGCGAGCTGTTGCTGGCGCGCGGGCAGATTGAAGCGGCGCGCGCGGAACTGCAGGCTGCACATGAACTTATGCACGCACGCCTGGGTGAGACACACCCGTATTCGCTGCAGACGGGGCTGCTGCTGGCCACCGCTGAATGGCAGCTCGGGGCCGCGTCGGCCAAGGCTGATCTCGAAAGGCTGGCGGAGCACGCCGCGGCCAGGGGGCCGATGGCCCGTTCAGCCTATTCTTCGATTCTGTGCCAACAGGTCCGGGTTGCACTGGCGGAGGGTCGCGCGCCGGCGGCCGTTGAGCTGGCCGCGGATTGCCTGGCGTTGCGCGAAACGCTGGGCTACGGTGGCTGGCGGATTGCCGAGGCCGGTGCACTGCTGGCGGCCGCTCAAGAAGCTTCCGGCCAGCCGGCCGAGCTTGAGCAGGCCATTGAGCGTCTGGCCGCCAGTACCCATGATCAACATCCCGTTGTTGCCTGGCTCAGGCTTGAGATTGGCGTATCAGTCCCTAATTGATTCTGATAGCCATCAAAGCCGGGCAATGTGATGAAATTCAAGGATTACTACAAGACGCTCGGCGTTGACCCGAAGGCGACCGACGACGAGATCAAGCGTGCCTATCGCAAGCTTGCGCGCCAGTATCATCCGGATCGCAATCAGGATTCGGGCTCGGAGGATCGCTTCAAGGAAATTGGCGAAGCCTATGAGGCGCTCAAAGACCCCGAGCGTCGCCAGCAGTACGATCAACTGCGCGCTGGCGGCTGGCGCGGTGGCCAGGATTTCCGGCCCCCGCCGGGCTGGGGTGAGGGGTTTGCCGACGCCGGCGGCGGACAGGGTGGCGGTTTTTCCGATTTCAGCGATTTTTTTGAAACCTTGTTTGGCGGCGGGCTAGGTGGAATGCGCGGACAAGGCCGCCGCAAGGCGCGCGGGCGCGATCTGCGCGTTGGCATCGAGATTGATCTGGCAACCGCCTTCAACGGCGGTAAACGGCGCATCACGCTGGCGCGCAACGGCCAGCGCCAGAGCCTGGAAGTCACGATTCCGGCCGGCGTGACCAGCGGAAGCCGAATTCGCCTGGCCGGGCAGGGCGAGCCCGGCCCGGGCGGTGGCACCGCCGGCGATCTGATCCTGGAAGTCACGATTGCCCCACATCCGCAGTTTGAGCTCGACGGCCACAATGTGTTGCTTGACTTGCCCATCGCACCCTGGGACGCCGCGCTGGGCGCCAGTCTGCGCGTGCCAACGCTGGGCGGTGAAGTCAGCCTGAATATTCCTGCCGGCTCGTCGAGCGGCAAACGGATGCGTCTGAAAGGCCGCGGGCTGCCGGGCAAAACGGCCGGTGATCAGATTGTCACCCTGAAAGTGCTTGTGCCCAAACCGGCCAGCGAGCGTGAGCGCGAGCTCTGGGCCGAGCTGGCCAAAGAAAGCGGCAGCAGCGTCCGCCACGGTTGATCCGCTCGGGGCATAATGCGGTAATTGCCGTATTTCCGGGGGATTCAAGTGACCCAAGCAACCGCCTACCCGCATCTTTTTGAGCCGCTTGATCTCGGCCACATCACCCTGCCAAACCGGATTCTGATGGGTTCGATGCACACCGGTCTGGAAGATCGGCTGTGGAACTGGCCGAAGCTGACCGCCTATTTTGTCGAACGCGCCCGCGGCGGAGCTGGCCTGATGGTGACCGGCGGCATTGCCCCCAACCGGCGCGGCGCGCTCGCGCCGCTGGCGTCGAAGCTCAGCAACCGCTGGGAAGCGCGCCGGCATCGTGAACTGACGACCGGCGTGCACGAGGCCGGTGGGCGGATCTGCATGCAGATTCTGCACGCCGGGCGCTATGCCTTTCATCCCTTTTCGGTGGCGCCCTCGGCAATCAAGTCGCCGATCACGCCGTTTCGACCGCGGGCGCTGTCGGCAAAAGGCGTCGAGCGCCAGATCGAGGATTTTGTCCGCTGTGCCCGCCTGGCCCGGCAAGCCGGCTATGACGGCGTGGAGGTGATGGGCTCGGAAGGCTATTTCATCAACCAGTTTCTGGTGCCGCGCACCAATCAGCGCACCGACGAGTGGGGCGGCTCGTTCGAGGGGCGCATGCGCATTGCCGTCGAGATTGTGCGGCGCACGCGCGAGGCAGTCGGCGAAAACTTCATTGTGATCTATCGTCTGTCGATGCTCGACATGCTTGCCGACGGCAATTCCCGCGAGGAAGTCGTGGCGCTGGGCAAGGCTATCGAACAGGCCGGGGCGAGCATTATCAATACCGGCATCGGCTGGCACGAAACGCGCATCCCGACCATTGCCACCTCGGTGCCGCGAGCGGCTTACGCCTGGGTGACGCGCATGTTCCGCGATACGGTGAACATTCCGCTGGTTGCCACCAATCGCATCAATATGCCGCACACCGCCGAGGCCGTGCTGGCTGCAGGTGACGCCGATATGGTGTCGATGGCGCGGCCTTTCCTGGCTGATCCGGAATGGGTCAACAAGGCGCGCGAGCAGCGGGTTGATGAAATCAATACCTGCATTGCCTGCAATCAGGCCTGTCTGGACCATGTGTTTGAAAACAAGCGCGCCACCTGTCTGGTCAATCCGCGCGCTGGCTATGAAACCGAGCTGCTGATTGAGCCGGCGACAGTGAAAAAACGCGTAGCCGTGGTTGGCGCCGGGCCGGCCGGTCTGGCGGCGGCCACAACCGCCGCCCGGCGCGGTCACGCCGTCGTGCTGTTTGAAGCCATGGACCGGATCGGCGGGCAGTTCAATATGGCGATGCGCGTGCCCGGCAAGGAAGAGTTTGTCGAAACCCTGCGCTATTTTGGCCGCCAGATTGAGCTTCACGGCGTCGATCTTCGGCTGGATACGCGGGTGAATGCCGCCCAACTTGAGGCTGAAGGATTCGATGAGGTGATTGTCGCCACCGGCGTGATTCCGCGCGATCCGGGCATTGTTGGCCAGGACCATCCTTCGGTGCTTGGCTATGTCGATGTGCTGCTGCACCAGCGCCCGGTGGGCCGGCGGGTGGCGATTATTGGCGCCGGCGGTATCGGTTTTGACATGGCCGAGTTTCTCGCTCATGCCGAGTCGCCCATTCAGCCGGACCCGGATTTGCCCAGCGCGGCGGAGTTTTTTGAACACTGGGGCGTGGACCGCTCGCTTGAGCGGCGCGGCGGGGTGGCCGGTCTGGCACCGCAGTTCCCCGCGCCGGCGCGGGAAATTCACCTGCTGCAGCGCAAGTCGGGCAAACACGGCAAGGGTCTGGGCAAGACCACCGGCTGGATTCATCGCCAGTCGCTCAAGCATTTCGGCGTCAACATGATCGGCGCGGCAAGCTACGAGCGCATCGACGATCTCGGCCTGCACATTCGCACTGACGGCCAACTGCGCGTGCTGGCCGTGGACAACGTGGTGATCTGCGCCGGGCAAGTGTCCCGCACCGAGTTGGTCGCGCCGCTGGAAGCCGCTGGCATCAAGGCCCAGGTCATTGGCGGCGCCCACATCGCCACGGAACTGGACGCCAAGCGCGCCATCGACGAAGGCACGCGCCTGGCCGCGAAACTTTAGCTGACCCAGGCCACTGCCAGCACAAACATCACGGCCGCGGCAAGCACGGCGGCAGCAGCCGGCTTCCAGCCGTGGGCCTTGAGTTCGGCCGGTCGCACCGTGCTGGCCAGCGCGGCCATGGCCATGGCGAAGGCAAACATCGAAATCTGGGCAATAACGGCCAGAAAAGCGTTCCACAGCGCGTGATCGGGCCCAAGCAGGACGTCCACCCCACTACGAATGCCCGACAGCACGACAAAGGCGACGATGAACAGCGGCAGGCTCGGCCTGGCTGCCGCGCCGTCAGCGCCGCGCGAGTGCAGCCACACCAGCGCGGGGATCATTACCAGCATGGTCGCGTTGCGCATCAGTTTGGCCACCGTTGCCGCAACCAGCGTGCCTTCAGACTGCCAGGCCTGCTCGTGCAGGGCCGCAGCGGCGGTCACCTGGGCGGTATCGTGAATGGCCACACCCATCACAAAGCCAATCTGCTGCGGGGATTCAAGCAGAGCGCTCAGCAGCCAGGGATAGAGCAGGGTAGCGGTCAGGCCGATCAGCGCAATGCAGGCAATCGCGTAGGTGACTTCATCATTGCGGGCTTTCAGCCCCGGTGCCGTGGCGGCAATTGCCGATGCGCCGCAAATCGAGGTGCCTGCCGCCAGCAGAATACCCAGACGCGGCGCCGCACCGGCCAGACGCGCCAGCAGCAGGGTAATGCCCAGGCCGACCAGCACCGCAACGATCACCAGCGGCAGCGCCTGGCCACCGAGCTGGGCAAGCTCGGCCAGACTCAGGCGCAGGCCGATCAGCGCCACGGCAAGCTTCAGAAGCGGTCCACGGGCCAGATTCAGCCCCGGCTGCCAGGCCGGACGCCGGCTGGCCGGCCCGGCCAGCGCCAGCCCGGCCAGAATAGCGACCAGCATCATCGACAGCGGCAAAGAACCAAGCGGATCAGGCAGCAGCGCCCCCAGCCGAACCAGCAGCCAGGCGCACAGCGCAATTCCGAGCACGACCAGCAGGCCGGGCAGTTTGTTCGACAGCAGCATCAGCTAATGAAATCCGTGGGAAGCTCTGGCTAATTCTACGCGGGCGAGTGGCCAGGATTCGGCCGTTCAGCCTGACTTCAGGCGGTTTGGGTTACAAAGGCACCACGCGGAACGATTGACTGCGAAGGAGTGAGTGATATGAACAGGCTGATGATTCTGGTTTTCACGGTTTTGCTTGGTGCCGGTTGTGCTGCAACCGCCCAGGTGCAGACCGACAATGACCATTTCACCCAGGCCCAACTTGATTCGATGCTGGCGCCGGTTGCCTTGTATCCGGACAGTGTGCTTTCACATTTGCTGATTGCGGCGACTTACCCGCTTGAGGTGATTCAGGCGGCGCGCTGGTCGCGCGAACATCCGGGCCTGCATGGCGAGGACGCGGTTGCGGCCGTTGAGCATTTTGACTGGGATCCGAGCGTGAAGGCGCTGGCGGCATTTCCCGACTTGCTGGCGCGGATGGACGAGGATCTGGAATGGACGCAGAATCTGGGCGATGCCTTCCTCCTGCAGGAGGCTGAGGTGATTGCCTCGATTCAGTATCTGCGCTCGGAAGCCTATTCCCAGGGTCATCTCAAGACCGATGAGCACGTCAAGGTGGTGCGCGAACGCGAATACATCTACATCGAGCCGGCCCGAACCCGGGTGGTTTATGTACCGTATTATGATCCGCGCGTGATCTGGACGAACTGGCGCTGGACCAGCTATCCGCCGTACTACTGGCATCGCCCGGTCAGCTTTGGGCTGAACATGAATTTCTACTGGGGTCGCCCGTATCATCTGCGCCCGAGCTTCTATTTCAGCTCATTTCACTGGCCGACGCACCGGGTCGTGGTGGTCAATCATCACCATCACTATCGTAGCCATAATTTCCACTCGGCGCGCCAGGTGGCCCGCTTTGAGCATGCTCGCCCCTGGCGGCATAACCCGGTGCATCGCCACGGCGTGAGCTATCGGGCGCCGGTTGCTGAAACGCGCCTGGTGGCGACCACCAACCGTACGATTGCCACCAGCCGTTCGGCCGCGGTCAGCCGTCAGGCTGCTACCAGCGATCGTTCGGCTGCAAGCGCGAACAGGCAGAGCACAACGCCGCGAGCGCAGCAGCGTGAATGGGCCGCCGAGCGCCGCGCCAGCGTGGATTTCAATCGCGCTGATGCAGCTTCAAGCCGCCCTGCAGCGGCAACGCGTTCGACCAGGTCTGCCAATGCCGGTACGTCGCGTGCTGACGTCCTGTCGAGTGCCAACCGGACCCAGTCCACGTCATCGCGTTCGGTCAGCGGCAGCGCGCCGGCGCGGGCCGATGCGGCAGCTCAAGCCAACCGGGAACGCGGAACCGCCGAGCGGGCGGCTCGGGTGAGCGAAAGCCTCAGTACGCGCAGCAGCACCCGGCCCAGTGTGGCGCCGCGCTCAACGACGCCGAGCGCAACACAGCGGGCCACGGTGACTGAACGCAGCAGCGGCCTGCGCAGCGTTGAGCCAACTCATCGGGCAACGCCCAGCCAGCCGAGCACGACGAGGTCTACAGCGCCCCGGGTCGAATCGGCGACTCGCCCGGCACCGGCACCGCGTTCCAGCAGCGTGATATCGAGCAGCCCGCGGGCCAGCGCGCCGGTGCGCCAGACGACGGCACCGACCCGATCCACGGCCCCGGCTAGCAGCGCCCCGGCCC
>CALEIM010000130.1 GCA_937876395.1 uncultured Wenzhouxiangella sp.
GCCGCAGGCCATCGCGCATCCAACCTGGCTGGACACGCAGACCGTCAAGCGGCTCGGCCAAGCCGCGGATCTCTTCGATCAGGTCGCGGCCACAGATGTGGGTGTAGTCGGCGAGCGACTTCTGACCCAAACTGACGTCTTGAAGCATCGGGGAACCTTTCTCGGTGCCTTTCGGTGGGAACTATCAGTCGCTGTCGCGACTCGTGGGACGCTCGCCAAGGGTTAGCTCGACTGTTCTGCGCTCTCCGTCACGCAGAATTTCCAACTCCACCACATCGCCGGGCTTGAGCACCCGGCCGACGCTGCGGCTGGCGGCGAGCAGGGGTTCGAGATTCGGCCGGCGGAATTCGTCAATCGGTGTGGGCACAGCGACAATGTAGACCCGCGACTGGGCCAGTATTTCGGCATTACTGCTCAGTTCAAGCCGGTCGGCCACGGCCTTGAGCGTTTCGGTGTCGAGCTCACAGGTGCTGTCGTAACCGGCCTTGAGCTCGGCGATGCGCGCGGGTTTGATGTCGAAGCCGACTACCCGGTAGCGGCTGGCGAACTCAACTGCCAGCGGCAGGCCGACATAGCCCAGGCCGATCACGGCCACCGAGGACTGGCCGGACTTCAAGTCGGATTCAAGGGTGGGGAAGTGGGACATGCCTGACTCGCCTGCGTTATTTCCCGTAATACGAGCGATACCATTTGACGAAGCGTTTGACGCCTTCTTCGACATCGACCTGCGGTCGGTAACCGGTCACTTCAGCCAGGTTGCTGACGTCGGATTCGGTGTCGGGGACGTCGCCGGCTTGCATAGGCAGCATGTCCATTTGAGCCTTTTTACCGAGTTCGCGTTCGAGTACTTCGATGTAGCGCAGCAGCTCGACCGATTTCTCGTTGCCGATGTTGAAAATCCGGTACGGGGCCACGCCGCTGGTGGACGGGTCGGGCTGGTGGCTGTTCCAGTCTGTATTTCGACCTGGCGGGCGGTCGAGAACACGCACGATGCCTTCGACGATGTCGTCGACGTAGGTGAAACTGCGTCGGTGCTGGCCGTGATTGAACACCTTGATTGGCTCGCCGGCCAGGATCGCCCGAGTGAACAGGAACAGGGCCATGTCCGGCCGGCCCCAGGGGCCGTAGACGGTGAAAAATCGCAGGCCGGTGCACGGAATACCGTACAGGTGAGCATAGGAGTGGGCCATCATTTCGTTGGCTTTCTTGCTCGCCGCGTACAGGGTCAGCGGATGGTCGGTGCCGGCCTGCTCGGAAAAGGGCATGTCGGTATTGGCGCCGTAAACCGAGCTGGTCGAGGCAAATACCAGGTGTTCAACGCCGTGATGTCGACAGCCTTCGAGAATGTGCAGGGTGCCGGTGACGTTGGATTGGACGTAAATGTGCGGATTTTCGGCCGCGTAGCGCACCCCGGCCTGGGCAGCCAGGTGCACAACCCGCGCTGGCTGATGCTGCCTGAAAAGCGCCTCGATCAACTGTCGATCGGCCAGGTCGCCGGTGACGTGGGAGTAGGCCTTGTGGGCCTGGAGGCGGGCGAGGCGGTCGTACTTGAGCTTCGGCTCATAGTAGGAATTAAGGTTGTCGAGCCCGACCACGGCATGGCCGGCGTCGAGCAGGCGCTGGCTGGCGTGATAGCCGATAAAGCCGGCCGAACCGGTGACGAGGGTAGTCGCCTGGTTGTTTGGTTGTTTGGACATTTGGATGGGGGGTCAGTCGGCTGGCCTTTAGCCTTGTGCCTGCTTTTACCCTGAAACCTCTTCTCGCAAGCGTTCGATTTCGTCGCTCAATGCCTGATGTTCGGCGATTTTGCGGTGTAAAAAGCGTTTGGCCAGGCCGGCTTTTTCAGAGATGCCGCGCGGTGTGAGCCGGTAGAAATAGCGCACTTTGTGCTTGCTGCGCCGGAAGTTGGCGACCGTGATGAGGCCGCGATCGATCAGGGCGCGCAGGCAGTAATTGGTTTTGCCCAAGCTGATGCCGAGCTCGCTGGCGAGTTCGCGTTGGGTCATTTCCGGATTGTTCGCCAGGGTGCGAAGGATCTGGAAGCGGGTGTCGGGGTCAGGTCGGGAGATGTGAGACACGCTACCGCCATTGGGTGCGGCCCCAATGGCCCAAATCGGGTTCATGGCTGTTCAAAATTGAACAAGCACGAACGTGCGGCGGGAAGCGGACGATCAAACATCAGAGTGATGGAATGCGCCGGGTTGGATACTCCCCGCTTTTTTTCCAGCGCAACGGTGAGTCTAGCGACGCGCTGTATGGCTGTCAATCACGATTTTTTACAATTTTTTGCATTGTGCAGCGCACATTTCGCCGGGCCGGCTTTGCGGCCGTCTTCTGTTACTCGACGGTGACCGATTTGGCCAGGTTTCTGGGCTTGTCGATGTCGGTGCCCTTGAGCAGGGCGACGTGATAGGCCAGCAGTTGCAGGGGCAGGGTGGCCGTGATCGGGCTGGTGCCGTTGTTCATGCCGGGGACCTGCAGGTTGGTGATGCCGTCGCCGCTGTGCATGTCGACGTTTTCGGCGATGAAATTGATCAGTTGGCCACCGCGAGCGCGGACCTCTTCAATGTTGGAGCGGAGCTTGCCAAGCAGGTGGTCATCGGGCGCGACGGTGATGACCGGCATGTCTTCGTCGACCAGGGCCAGCGGGCCGTGCTTGAGTTCGCCGGCCGGGTAGGCTTCAGCGTGGATATAGCTAATTTCCTTGAGCTTGAGCGC
>CALEIM010000131.1 GCA_937876395.1 uncultured Wenzhouxiangella sp.
TTCACGCCGAGCTGCTCGCTGGCCCAGATCGTGCCGGTGCGTCCCATGCCGCTCTGTACCTCGTCGACGACGAACACGATGCCGAAGCGGATGCCGAGACCGCAGCCGATATTCAGGCCGTGGCCGAGGGCCGTTACCTGGTTCAGGCCCTGACCGCGATCGAGGATTTCAACCAGGCTTTGGACACGCGGTTCAGCGATGATGAATTCGACACCATCGGCGGCATGGTAGTCGCCGAGTTCGGGCGTTTGCCGCAAGCTGGTGAATCCGTCGAGATCGCCGGCTGGAGCTTTGTCGTCAACAGCGCCGATGATCGCCGACTGCATGCAATGGAAGTTTTTCAGATCGAGTCCGCATGAGCAGGCCACATCGGCGTGCTCGATTCCTGCGTTTGGACAGTCGCGCATGATCGGTCGGGCCGGCCAGTGGCTGGCTGTCATCGGGCTGCTGATACTCGCTGCACTTCCCTCTCCGGCTCGCAGTTCTGGCCAGGAAGCCTGGCTGGTCAGCTATGGGCCGGGACAGGAAGTCTGGGAGCGTTTTGGCCATAACGCCATTTGGCTCAGGGATGCCGGGCTCAACCTGGATCACGTCTACAGCTTCGGCTATTTCGACATAGACCGGCCGGGCTTCCACCTCGATTTTGCCCGTGGCATCATGCCTTACTATGGCTCGGCCTCCCTGCCTGAGCGGGAGTTTGCCTTTTACCGCCTGCGCGACCGCTCGATCAGCATTCAGCGTCTGGAGCTCGATTCGCAGCAGTTCCGCCGCCTGCACAGCTTGCTGCATGACAGTATCTTTCCGATACCGCAGTACTACGACTACGATTATTTCTTCGCCAACTGCTCAACCTGGCTGCGCGATCTGCTGAACCAGGCGGTGGACGGCCAGTTGCGTCCGTGGCTGGAAGCTCAGCCGGCGCGGCTCAACTTTCGCGACCATATCCGTCGCTTGAATGAGTCCCGCCTGGAGCTGCATTCCGGTTTGATGCTGCTGCTGGGTCCAACCATCGATCAGCCGCGCACGGCCTGGGAAGAAGTCTTTGTGCCCGATGCCCTGGCCGAATGGATCGGTGCCGCCGAGATCGACGGCCGAGCGCTGGTCAGCGAAACTCGTGAGCTCTACACGTCCGCCACGCATCAGCTTGAGCAACGACCGGATTCTCAGGTTTGGGTCTACGCCCTGATCGGCATTCTGGTCGCCGTGCTGATTGTGCTGCCGCCGCAGCGAATCGGGATGCGTTTCTGGCCGCTGCTGGCATGGCGAGCTGGCATTTTGAGCGTGGGCCTGGCCGGGACGCTGATCCTGTTGATGTGGTTCGCCACCGCCCATGAAGCGGTTGTCGGGAATCGCTTTATTCTGCTGCTCAACCCGCTTTGGCTGCTGCTGCTTGTTCCTTTGCCGTCGCGCGTCACGCGAGCGCTGATCTGGCTGCTGGCCGCCTCGGCGGTGGTGGGAGCGGCCGTGCTCGGCCTGCCTTGGGGAGCGCAGTATCGGCCGGAACTGCTAATCGGTCTGCTGCCAATTCTCGCGGCACTGCTGCTGGTAACAAAGCATCGCGGCAGGATCAGCTTGCCGCGGCCGTCATCTCGGCCAGCAACTCGGCCTGGTGCGCCTCGATCAAGGGAGCAATGAGCTGATCAATCTCGCCCGACAGAATGCCGTCAAGCTCGTAGATTGTCAGGCCAATGCGATGATCGGTGACCCGTCCCTGCGGGAAATTGTAGGTCCGGATGCGTTCCGAGCGGTCGCCGGAACCGACCTGGAGCTTGCGTTCGGCGGCCCGCTCACTGCGTTGCTGTTCAAGTTCACGTTCGAGCAGGCGCGCGCTGAGCAGGCTCATGGCGCGGGCCTTGTTCTTGTGCTGGGAGCGCTCGTCCTGGCACTCGACCACGGTGCCGGTGGGCAGATGGGTGATGCGAATGGCCGAATCCGTGGTGTTGACGTGCTGCCCGCCAGCACCTGATGAGCGAAAGGTATCGATGCGCAACTCCTGCGGGTTGATATCCACCGCTTCGGCGGCGTCGATTTCCGGCAGGATGGCCACCGTGCACGCCGAGGTGTGGATGCGGCCCTGGGATTCGGTTTCCGGGACCCGCTGGACGCGATGGGCGCCGGATTCAAATTTATAACGGGAGTAGGCGCCGGACCCGATAATGCGGGCTATGACTTCCCGAAAGCCGCCGGCCTCGCTTTCGTGGGCCGACATGATTTCGACCTGCCAACCGCGATTTTCGGCATGCCGGGTGTACATGCGCAGCAGATCGCCGGCGAACAGGGCGGCTTCCTGACCGCCCGTACCGGCGCGAATTTCCAGAAAAATATTGCGCTCATCGTTGGGATCGTTGGGCAGCAGCAGGCGCTGCAGGCTCAACTCCAGTGCTTCCATCCGCGCTTCCAGGGCGGCCAGTTCATCGCGCGCCAGGTCGCGCAGCTCGGCTTCATCGCTATCGAGCAATTCCCTGGCTTCGCGCATGGACGCCTCGCGCTGCTGGAACTCCCGCCAGGTCTGGATCAGCGCGTCGAGTCCGCCGTACTCGCGCGATAGCTGCTGAAATCGGTCGCGGTCGCTGATCACGTCAGGGCTGGCCAGCAGGTGTTCGATTTCCTCGAAGCGCTCACCGGCTTCGTTCAGGCGTTGGCGCATGCCGTCGTTCATCGTTGGCCCTTTTCAAAGTAGTAACGTGCGGCGGCAAGCAGACCCTCATCACCGGTTTCGGCCGCGTGGCGAAGGCGCATGCTCGGCTCGTGCAGCAGGCGATTGACCAGGCGGTGTGCCAGGCGGCCCATCACCTCGTCGGGGTCGCTGCCGCGCTCAATTTCTTCTCGGGCGCGGCTGAGCATCAGGTCACGCTCTGACTCGGCGCGCTGGCGCATCGATTTGAGGGTGGCCGAGCTGGTGTGCAGACGCAGCCAGCGCTCAAAGCCGATGACCTCCGCTTCGACGATGTCGTTGGCCGCCTGCAGGGCCTGGCGACGCTGCTGCTGAGCCGCTTCGACAATGGCGCGCAAATCGTCGATGGTGTACAGATAGAGATTGTCCAGGCCGATGCTGTCGGCGCTGATATTGCGCGGAACCGACAGATCAAGGGCAAATATAGGCTTCTGGCGGCGCTGGCGCAGGGCCTGGCTGAACGTGTCGCGATCAATCACCGCCGTCGGGCTTGCGGTGCAGGCAATCACCAGGTCGTGGTCAACGAGCAGTTCGGGCAGTGCATCCAGGCGCCGGGATTGGGCGCCGAAACGCTCGGCCAGGCGATCGCCGCGCTCGGCACTGCGGTTGGCAATGGTCAGGCTGCCAATGCCCTGTTCATGAAAATGCGTGGCGCAGTCCTCGATCATTTCACCGGCCCCGATCAGCAGCACGCGCAGCGAATCCAGCCCTTTCGGCGACAGGTTCACGCGGCTGCCCGCGGCCGCAGTGGCGACGAAGAACATGTGCTGGCGCGCGATGAAGTCCCGCTGCGCGGGCTCGATCTGCGCGAACTGCTGCGCCAGCCGGGCCAGCGGACCAATCGCCAGCTGCGGCACCTGCACCTGCACCGTCAGACGATCATAATCGACCCGGGCGGCCAACCCCGAAACCTGATCTTCCTGCCACGTCCACTGCAGGTCCTCTATATGAAGACTGCCGCCTTCGTCGGTGCGCCGCCAGCC
>CALEIM010000132.1 GCA_937876395.1 uncultured Wenzhouxiangella sp.
ATCATTGTGCGGCTGTCGGGAACGCCGGGCCCGGGTACGCGCGGCCTTGACCATGGCCGGGCTGGGGAGCTGGCCATACGTGGTCTGATAATGCTCCATGAACAGCACCGCCGCACCGGTGACAACGGGTGAGGACATTGAAGTGCCGGGTGAAGTCGACAGATGTGGCCCAGTCCAGGGCTGATCCCAGTCGTGGGAGGCCTGGGAATCGCTGCTCTGGCTTGAAATGATATCGGTGCCGGGGGCGACAATATCGGGCTTGATGCGCTGCTGCGAGGGGCCCTGGCTGGAAAAGCAGGCCATGCCATCAATGTTCGGCCCGGCGCAGTTGCTGGGGATGTAGGCACCGCAGCGATCATTCTGCGAGGCACCGACGGTAATCACGTTCTTGCCATTGGCCGGCTTACTCACCCCTTGAGCAGCCGAATTGCCGGCCGAAAAGACGATGGCCATCTGGGTGTTGATACTGGCAGCCGGGTCGGCATTGCGCACGGCGGCGTCAACGGCCACGACCTGGGTGCCATAGTCGGTAGCCGGCCCAAAGCGTCCGCCGTAGCCCCATGAGTTGTTGTTGATCACCGCGCCCTGCTGATACTGCCAGGTCATCATCGCCGCCTCGTTGCCGACGCCGCCGGCAAAAATATTGTTGTGAACCACCTGCGCACCGTGCGCCATGCCGCGCGCATCCGGCAGAGGCGTGGTCATGTCACCGCAGGCATGGGTATTGGTGGGCGACGGATAAACGCCGCGGCCCATGACCGTACCGGTAACATGGGTACCGTGACCGCTGTCGGTATTGCTCATCGCGCCCGCTGTGGCCACCACGGCCGCGGCCGGGAAATCGGCATGGCTCAGATCCAGACCCGAATCATTGACCCCGGCAATCAGCCCGGTGCCGGTGTAGCTGTAGTTGTCCCAGACCGGCTTGATATTGGTCAGGTGCTCCTGGACGGCGATGTTGTTGTGCAGCACGCGAGGATAGACCGGCTCGACAAAGGCGACCTCCGGTACGGAATCGAGCAGGGTCGAGACTTCTGCGGCATGGGCCAGAAACTGCCGTGAATACGGATTGGCCGCGGTGTACTCCGGGCCGGGTTGAAGTTGGGCCAATAGCTGACCCTGAAGCTGGGTAAAGCTGGCATCGCTGTGCAGTGTGATCTCAACCAGCAGTCGCCCGTCGTGTTCGCGCACGCCCAAGTCGGCGGGTGCTGAACGGCCAGTCATGAGCAAAGCAAGATCGGGGCTGATCCGACTGGCTTCGGGCAGGGGCAGGGCGTGGGTGATGACCGGATAGCGCTGGGATGTTTCAATGCCGGCTGCCGCGGCCTGAATAGCAGCAGAATCACCGTAAACCACCAGGCCATACGGGTTGACGTGATCTACGATACGCAGACCGTGGTCCTGCAAACGGCCGCGCCAGGTCGGATCCAGCGGGCCAGCCAGCGCGAGGATGAAGTAGGTATCGTCGAGGGAAACAAGCGACTCTGGCGTTTCCTGTACCCGCCCCTGCCAGCTTCGATAGCTCAGCGCCTGAGCGTTTTCCAGGCGGCTGGTGCGGCGCAGATCCAGGGCGTCGCGATGCTCTGCCGGAACCCGGATCAACGAACGCTGGCCGTAATCGTGTATCAGTTCGACTTCCGCCGGCAGGGTGCTGAGCATCTGGTTTGGCACCATGTACCGGTGATCGGCCTGGGCCGAGCCGGCAGCGAAAACAATCAAAATCAGAAGTGCGCTTGCGGCGCGGCAGGACCAGGATTTCATGGCATTTCCCTCGTGGTCAATCAATACACACCCATGTGTTCGGGTCGAGGCAGGCCGTCGACCCGGTGGAGATGGATTCCGCATGGACACGTCGGGGACACGCGTAGCCGCTCTCTGCCACAATGCTTCTTGCCTGCGGCAAACTGCATTGCGGCGCCGAGCTACGCTGCCCCGACGGTTTTTCCTTGTACCTTGCGTCTTCTTTATCCCTCAAACCGGTCTTCAAAAATAATCGGTTCAGGTTCTGTGCCGTTGCCCATCAGGCTGACGTTGCTGTTTTCGCCGTCGGCGACGATGCGCAACACGCCCATCCGGGGGCCAGTGCTTTCGGGGGCGAAGCTCACTTCCACGGTGCAGCTTTCCTGTGCGGCAAGCTCGGCGCCACAGCTATTAGTGCCCAGGCTGAACATCGGTCCACCGCTCACTACGCTGATCTGATCGATACTCAGCGCGGCCGAACCTTCGGGGGCGGTATTGCTTACCGTCAGCTCCAGGTTATGGCTCTGGCCGCTGTTGACCTGACCAAAGTCCAGTGAGCCGGGCGAAAGATCGATCGCACCGGGGATCAGTTCCAGAATCTCCAAATGCACCGGGACCGCAATCGGCCCGGCGTCGGCCTGGTTGGTGCTGATGCACAGGGCGCCGACGTGGTCGCCAAGGCTGAGGCCGTCGGTGCTGATATTCACTTCGATCGATTCGTCCTGACCCGCATCAAGCTGGCCGCTGGTGGGCTCGGCATTGATCCAGGCAAGGTTCGGTCCACCGCAGGCCGACGTGCTCAGATTCCAGCTCAGGCTGCCACTGCCGATATTGGCAATGTTGATGGTGTCGCTGTCACCGAGGCTTGCCGGAATGACGAAGTCCAGCTCGGCAGGCGTGACTTGGGCAATCGGATCAAACCGGGTGCGGAAGGTTTCTGCATCGCTCCACTCGCCTTCACCGCACTGATGCACGCCGAGCACCCGCCAGAAATGGTCCGTGCCGATGGCAAGATCCACGCCCGGCGTGAAACTCGTCTGGGCCAGCGATTCGTCAATGACAATCGCCGTGAAGTCGGCGTCGCTGGCGACCTGGATGCGGTAGTCATCAATGCCGTCCAGGGCCTGCCACTCAAACTGTGGGCGCAGGGGTACATCGACCGCGCCGGCAGCGGGGCCGAGCAGATCGACTGGTCCGGGCGGGACTTCCAGAGTCAGGGTGAACTCAGTGCTGTGGGTATCCACACCGTCATCACCGATCAGGGTAATCAGGCTGGTGCCGGGGCTGGATGTTGAATCGGAGGTGAAAGTCCAGTCAGCCGTAAACGGTGCGCTGCCACTGGCCGGGGCAAAGGAACTCGTCACGCCGGTCGGTTCACCGCTGCTGTCGAGGCTGACCGTGCCGGTGTAGGTGGAGATCACACCAACCGAAACTTCTACGTCCAGGGTATCGCTGCCCTCTACCGGAGCGCACATCATGGCCGCTTCAGGCTCAACTGCCAGGGTAAAAGTGGGGTCACCAAAATCACAGTTGTAGCAGACCAGGGCAAAGTCCTGGGCCGGAGCACCGGGGGTGTGCGGATCAAGTGCATCGGCGCTGATATTGATGGCCGATACGGTCACGTTAAAGGCATTTCCGTTGTGCTGGTCCGCGCGCAAGAACACCGCCTCGGCATTGTTGCGCTCATCGGCCAGACCGCCGGTTTCGGAGAAGCCGTCGCTGCCGATCACGTTGCCAAGATACTGATCGCTGGCCGCATCAACGACGAGATCAAGATCATTGACCCAGGCCGGCGTGACGCCGCCCATACCGTGGCCGGGGGCGTCGGTCCACATCAGCATCAGCCGCACCGGCTCGGATGGATTGTCGGCAATCAGCGGCAGGGTCCACTCCTCGCCGGAGCTGCTAAACACGTGGTCCTGGTCAAAGTACATGACGTTGAAGCCCGGATTGGCCACCGCGTCGAGATCAAGGCGACCATAGCCCTGAAAACGTGACGGGGTCTCGGTAATGATGCCATTGTCGGCGTTTCTAAAGCCGTGCAGATTGGTGGCCGGCGCGGTCACTGCTGCCTTGATCATGGCCGGACTGGGCGTTTCGCCGCCGTGCATATCACGATACTTTTCGATGAAGATCGCTACCGCGCCGGAGACCACCGGCGAGGCCATTGAGGTGCCGCACTTCAGGCCGTAGGCGCTATCGCTCCACGAATCGGTACTGTCGGTGTTACACCCGGGCGCGACAATGTGCAGCCCGGTGCGCTGATCACAGGTTGGCCCATGGGCCGAGTTGCTGGAGATATTGAAGATATCCGAATACTGATTGCCGGCCGAGGGCTGCATTTTGGTCGAGCCCACGCCAAACAGATTCTTGGCCTCATCGGGCGCACCCAGCGAGCTGGGGGCACAGCTTCCACCAGAATCACCATTGCCGTTCATGATCGACCAGACCGGCAGAATTGCCTGTTGACCGGCCACCTCCGGCAGCGCGTCGCGGGTGATCATGTCGAGCTGCTGGGTCGGGATGTTATAGCCCACGGGCGACCCGGACGGCCCCCAGGAATTATTGCTGTGGGTCGCACCTGACAGCGCCGCTTCACGGAAAATCTTGAGCATGCCGTCCGGAATCATACTGCCCGGACCACCACCCATGAATGGGTTGTAGTTCTGCTGAATCATCTTTGCGCCCGGGGCC
>CALEIM010000133.1 GCA_937876395.1 uncultured Wenzhouxiangella sp.
GGGCCTTGCGGGCGGCTTCACGGGCGCGGGCCGCGCTGACAGCCTTCTCAATGATCGCCCGCGCCACGGCAGGATTCTCGTCGAGAAAGGCGCTCAGGTTCTCGCTGACCACGGCGCGCACGATGCCTTCGACTTCGCCGTTGCCGAGCTTGGTCTTGGTCTGCCCCTCGAACTGGGGCTCACGCACCTTGACGTGCAGCACGCAGGTCAGGCCTTCGCGCGCGTCATCGCCGCTGAGGGTGAAGTCGGCCTTCTTGAGTGCCGTACCCTTCTTTGCAATGTCATTGATGGTGCGGGTCAGCGCCGAACGGAACCCCGTGAGGTGAGTGCCACCCTCGTGAGTGCTGATGTTGTTGACGAATGTGAAGGTGTTCTCGTTGTAGCCATCCTCGTACTGAAGCGCGACATCAACGTCGACATCATCGCGGCTTGCCGAGAAGTGGACCGGCTTGGGATGCAGCGGCTTCTTGTTGCGATTGAGCCACTCGACGAACTCGGGGCCGTCCTGGAAGGCGACAGCGGCTATGCGGTCCTCCAAGCCGAGCGCCAGCCAGCGTTCCAGGCAGTCGTGGAACTGACTCTCGGCTTCGTGAAGCTTGCCGACTCTGAGCTGAAGGATAGCCAGATTGCTCCGGGCCAGCAGGGTGTGGGGATGATCCGGGCCAAGGGCGGCCATCAGCCCCTCGACGACCTGCACAGACAGCGGCTCAAGCTGCTGATGCTCTCCTCGCATTAACGGAACCGCACCCAGATTGTTCAACGCCAGCGCAGTCTGGTAGTGGCGTTTGCCCAATGTTCGCATCCGGCTGGCATAGACCTGCCCGTAAAGTCCGTGAGCCTCATCCAACTGACCCAGATTGCGCAGGGTGTAGGCCAGGTTGGTGCGGATGGTCAGGGTATAAGGATGATCAGAGCCGAAGACATCCGCAGCTTCCACGATGGCTTTGCGGTACAGCGGTTCGGCTTCCTCGAAGCGGCGCTGATCGGAAATCGACTTGGCCAGGTTGGCACGAACGGCGACCAGCTCACGGGGATTTGCATCGTTGTGCGCCATGCGCTCCAACACCTGCAGGTAAATTTCTTCGGCCTGGTCACCGTGACCGTTCTCCATCAACCATTGCGCCAGCGAGACGCGCGCCAGTGCCGTATCGATATGGTCCGGCCCCTGGTAGCGCACGTGCGCCGCAATCAGGTCACGGAACTCGCTTTCCATGTGTTGGGATCCGGCCATGACTCGCACCAGCCTGAGCTGTTCACGCCAGGCCAACAGGGTCGACGGGTGACCGGGACCCAAATGCCGGCGACGTAAAGCCAAAACCTCGTCCTGAATCGGTCGAGCGTGGTTCAAGCGGCCCAGCTCACGATAGCTGACCGCCAGCGTCTGCAGCAACCCGGCCAGCACTTCTGGCTGATCAGTGAAGCGCTGACGGGCGGTGTCCAGTGCCGGCGCAAGGATGGCGCGGTCGACGCTGTCAACCGCCAGATCGGTGAAATTGATGCCGGCCAGCACGGCGTCCGGCTCTGCTCCCTGATCGGTCAGCGCACGCGCCAGATCGTCGCGCATGCGCGCGCCCACCTCATCGGGCTCGATCAGGCCCAGCATCTCGGCCTGAAACCCAGCCACCAGCTCAAGCTCTCGAGCGCGCTGATCCAGCTCAGCGCGGCTGGCGAGCACCGTTGCGATGCCGCTCGCCACGATCAGCACGATCAGTGCGGACATGCCCGCTGACAGAGGATTGCGCTGGATCAGCCGAAGCGTGCGATAGACCATTCCGCCAGCCCGCGCGTCGACCGGCCTTTTGTTGAGCCAACGGCCGAGATCTGCAGCCAGGTCATTGACTGTGCGGTAGCGCTCCGTCGGATCGTCGGCCAATGCCTGCCGGGTGATGGCATCCAGATCACGGTCCAGCTTGGCGGAGATTTCCGCTAGCGGCAGTGGCCGCACACCGGCCGACGCGCCAAACAGCAGGCGGGTAGCCTCCTGGTTGCTGCGAATCCGCTGGCCGCAGAGCAGCTCATACAAAACTGCGCCAAGGCTGAAGATGTCCTGAGCCGTGTCGGGCAGCGCACCGCCAAACTGCTCAGGCGCGCAGTAGGCCGGCGAGCAAAACAGGCCACGCGGCATAATCCGGGTGTCTTCACCGGCGCTGATCAGGCCGGCAATCCCAAAGTCGACCAGCTTGACCTGACCATCGTTGGTTACCAGGATATTGCCCGGCTTGATATCACAATGCACTACCAGCAAGCGATGGGCAAACCGGACTGCCTCTGCCGCCTGAATCAGCAGTCGAACGCGATCGGCCTGGCCAAGCGCGTGAACATCGCAATAATCGGCAATCGAAAGGCCGTTGACATGCTCCATCACCAGGAATGGAATACCGTCATCCACGCCGCCGTCGATCAAGCGAGCGATATTGGGGTGTTCCAGCCGCGCCAGAATGCGAATTTCATCCAGCAGGCGTTCGCGTTGCAGATGATGCTCGGCGTGTGAAAGAACCTTGATGGCAACCCGTTTCTCGAACCGGCCATCGGCGCGCTCACCGCGCAGCACAGTGGCCATGCCACCGTGGGCAATCAGCTCGAGCGCGCGCCACGCCCCGAAAACCCGGCCGCAATAGTCGGCCGGCTCCAGTGGCTCGGCCTGCGGCGCAAGCAACCCGCCGGCCACTCTGCTGACGGTCTGGTCGAGCAGCTTCGGATCGGTGCTGTCGTGGGCGATCAGCATCTGCTCCAGCAGCGCACGCACCGGGGGAAGCGCTTCAAGTTCATCGAGCTTGCGCTGCACAGGTGGCAAATCGACCAGCCTGTCAAACAGGATACCAACCGCTTCCCAGGTTTCGACGCTGATGGTGGCTACGTTCATCCAGACGAACGTCCAGAACAGACAGGCTTGGCATTATAGGCCGACGCGGCAAAAACCGACAGTGCACCAGCCGTCAGCGTACCCCGCTGCCGCGCCGGGAGCCTAAGCCACGCCCCGGATAAACGAACATATTCGTCCGGACGCTTCCCAGGGCCGTGGACGACCCCGGGAAAACGCCGAAATAATCAAAATTTATGGCGCTGCCTCAAAACGGTCGCTGAAGACTTTCAGGGGATATTCGTACGCACCAAGATCGTAGACGAAGGCCCCGCAAGACTCATCCGTGCTGTGGCACAGTCCGCGCGGATTCCAGTCGAGATCCACGCGCGGGTTCGGCGGTGTTATATCGCAATAGTTGATAGCCGGGGAATCCGATTTCAGATAGAACAGGTCGCGATCCGGGTCGACAAAGCGGGGGTCGGCGACCTGGGTCCGACTGCCGCCAAGTTGATCGTCGTGCCAGATGACGCAGTCGGCCACCAGATTCGAGCTCATTGGAGCCATCAAAGTGCCCGGCTCGTAAATGATACTGTCGAAAATCGTGCCTGAGCCTTCGGAAGTGAGATGAAAGACATGTCGGCCAAAGTTGTTGCCGCTGAAGGTACTGCGATTAACCCTCAAAACCGCGCCAGTAGTCAGCCCCCGCACACCCACTTCGGTGGAATTGCCGAAAACCAGCGAATCCCTGATCTCGATGACTCCATTAGCCTGGCTATCGAACAGGCTGGAAATAACGAGGCTCGGGATTTCAAAATTCCCGGAAATGATGCTGCGACTGATTCCAACCTTGCCGCCAGTGAAAGCAAACGCGACTGCACTCATACGCGATGAATTATTAAATACCCATGAGCAACGCTTGGGAGTGTGGCAAAGCTCACTGCCGCGCTCGACAATGATCTCCGCATTGTCTCGGGCATAAAACGTTCCAAGGCTGCCGGAAACATTGTCATGGACCCAGGCACGATCCAGACGAACCCGGGTGCCAGACCCAGCAGCACTTATCGCACTGCCTGCACCGTTATCGTCACCTCCAGAGTTGACGGCCTGCGCCCGATTGGCATGAATTCGCAGCGGCCGAACACTTTGAGAATCACCGAAAAACACGAGACTTGCACCGACCAGGTTCGCCTCTGCTCCGCCCGTTGCAAACAATCCGCCGCCGCCGCCCGAGCCGCTACCGTAGGCGATATTATTACGCAGCGCGGCATCGTCACCCGGCCCGGCCTCGGTCTGCGCCAGCCAGTCCATCTTGCAGCCGTCCAGATAAATGCCGCCACCGCGAGCGTTGTTACCAGTCTCTTCACCGGCAACGTTGTTGTAAATGGATCCGCCGAACATCAATACCGAGTAATCGCCACTGCAGTACAGCCCGCCGCCGTAAGGGTTAGCGCCCGTTACCTTGTTGAACATTATTCTCGAGTTGTCCATCAGAACGAGGGTTCCGGTTCCACCACCAATCAGGGCAATACCGCCACCATGCTGCACGCTCTGATTGGAATAGACCATGGTGTCACTCAGCGTCACAGTTGCCGTTCGGTCATCAGCGGTCAGCACACTCAACCCCCCGCCAGGAGTGAGTACGTTGCTGCCCATGCCGCTGTGCAAAGCCAGGTCACTGAGGTGCAGCGAGTGACTGTTGCCCACCGGCCCACCAAGCACATACACGTAGATCGCGGGCAGATTAGCCGTCGAAGCGTTGATGTAGGTAAGGCCTGTCGGATCCGTGGATGTGCAACTGGAGTGCCCGCCGAGCAGATCAACCGATTTGTTAACAATCGCAAGGTTCTCGGTGAAGGTACCGGAGCGGATACGAATGACGCCCGATCCGTGGGTGGAGATCGCATCAATGGCGTCCTGAATCGAACTGTAGGTGCAGCCTGGTCCGACTCGGTACTCATCCGTACCAGCCGGAAGATAGTGACCGCCGTCTTCAATCTGGCTGGCCAGGGCGCGAGTACGTTCCATGATTGAGTCGGTGGCTGGCTCCTGAGCTACCAGCAGTGGCGCAAAAGCCAGGACCGCCATCGTCAATATCGGGCCTTGCGCGGCGGTGATCAGTTTACGGATTCTCATCTGAGCGTCCTCTCCATGTCGAATATAAAACACGCTGGATGAAACCTTGCTCATCCAGGCAATGATCCCCTGCTCTCTAGTTCGTAAGATCGCTGCGAAGTACGCCACGCCATTTTCAAAAGCCAGTACGTCCCTCTCCCATGTCAGGGCGACCTACCGTCACCAGGGCAATATTCCTACCGCAAGTCCCGATACCGGCCGATGACAGCAACACGCCGCCGGCGCGAGCATGTGCACACCGATTCATCGCCCAAGGAGACAGCCGGATGAACAAGCAGCGCGGATTGACCCTGATTGAACTGATGATTGCCCTGGCCGTGCTGGCTATCGTCGCCACCAGCGCGGTACCCGCAATGACACGATTTCTTGACGAACAGAGACTGACGGCGGGCGCCAATCTGCTGGTCACCCACCTGCAGTACGCTCGCAGCGAAGCAATTTCCCGCAACCGCCCGGTCAGCGCCTGCCCCAGCCCGGACGGCTTGAAGTGTCAGGGCAACCGCTGGGATGCCGGCTGGATCGTCTTTCTTGATCCCGACGAAACCGGTCAGCCGACGACCGGTCAGGACGTGCTGCGCGTCGTCCAGCACGAGCCCGGGCTGCACATGGATTCGGGCGGCCGTTATCGAGTTCGCTTTCAGGGCTCAGGCGCGGCCTACGGCAACAACCTGACCATCCGCATCTGCGCCCGCCAGTCAGCGTCCAGCGGACGCGCCGTAATCGTCTCCAACCCGGGCCGCGTGCGCGCCGAACGGGGAACTGATACAGACCGTTGTTCAGACTCCTGACCAAAGTCGCTTCCCTCGACCAAAGCCCGATCGGGGCCTTGCACTCAGGACGCCGGAGCGCTAGGATTGAAACGTTCGTTTGAATTGAGCGTTTCAATTGTCCGCTTCGACCCGCGACCGCATTCTTGACGCCGCCGAAGGCCTGTTCGCCGAGCAGGGCTTTCATCTGACCACGCTGCGGCAGATCACCGAGGCCGCGGCGGCCAACCTGGCCGCGGTGAACTACCACTTCGGGTCCAAACAAGCGCTGATCGGGGCGGTGTTTCGGCGCCGTCTGGATGCCCTCAACGCGGCCCGCCTCGAACGCCTGGCCGCCATCGAGAATGGCCCCGGGCCCGACCTGGAAGCCGTACTTGAAGCCTTTATCGAGCCGGCTCTGGCCTTTACCCGCGGCGGTGCGGCCGAAGGTCAGCGCTTCATGCAGCTTCTGCTGCGCGCGTTTGCCGACCGCGACCTTGCCCTGCACGAGGCCATGCGCCACGAGTACGCCCACGTCATGCGCCGCTTTGCCGAAGCCGTGGCCGCCGCTCTGCCCGGTGCCGATCGCGTGCGCCTCAGGCAGCAGCTCGACTTTATCGTTGGAGCCCTGACCCTGACCATGGCAGAATCGGCACTCAAGGACACCCGAATCATCGCCGCCGAGCTGGTGCAGTTTGCCGCAGCCGGCCTGCGCGGCAGCCTGAATCATTCCATTTCCGTCCGTGCCCGGCGCACGCTGGAGGCAAATTCATGAGCCTGTTGTTGATCATCGCCCTGCCGCTGGGCCTGCTCGTTCTGCTCTGGTTCCGCGCATCGTCGTGGCTGGCCGCCCTGCTGGTCACAGCCGCCCTTGCCGGCCTGGTCTGGTTTGGTCACGGCTGGCTACCGATCACGCTGTACGCGATAACGGCTGTGGTCCTGTGGCTGCTTGCACTGCGTCCGCTGCGACGCGTGCTGATCTCCGATCGCCTGTTTGGCTGGTTCAAGTCGGTACTGCCGCCCATCTCCAGCACCGAGCGCGAAGCGCTGGATGCGGGCACGGTGTGGTGGGATGCCGAGCTGTTTTCAGGCCGGCCGCGCTGGAAAAAGCTGTTTGCCATCAACAAGCCCGCGCTGAGGGAGGAAGAGCAGGCATTTCTCGACCACGAGGTTGAAGAGCTGTGCGCCATGCTTGACGACTGGCAGATCACCCGCGAGCTCAAGGATCTGCCTGCCGAGGCCTGGCAGTTCATCCGCGACAAGCGTTTTTTGAGCATGATCATCCCGGCCGAATACGGTGGCCTGGGTTTTTCCTCCCAAGGCAACGCTGCGGTGGTCACAAAAATCGCTTCGCGCAGTCTGGCCGCGGCTGTCAGCGTGATGGTGCCGAACTCACTCGGTCCCGGCGAGCTGCTGCTCTATTTCGGTACCGATGAACAAAAGCAGCACTACCTGCCACGTCTGGCGCGCGGCGAAGACATTCCCTGCTTTGCCCTGACCTCACCGCTGGCCGGTTCGGACGCGGCCTCGATGCCCGATGTGGGCGTGGTCTGCAAAGGCCAGTTTCAGGGCAGGGAAGTGCTCGGTATGCGGGTGAGCTGGGACAAGCGCTACATCACCCTGGCACCGGTGGCGACGGTTCTCGGTTTGGCCTTCAAGGCCCAAGATCCGGACGGCCTGCTCGGTGATCGCAAACACCTGGGCATTACCTGCGCCCTGATTCCGACCGACACGCCGGGCGTGGAGCTCGGCAATCGTCATCTGCCCGGCGGCAGCCTGTTTCTGAACGGGCCAACACGCGGCCAGGACGTATTCATCCCCATGGACTGGGTGATTGGCGGGCAAGAGCGCATCGGCCAGGGCTGGCGCATGCTGATGCACTGCCTGGCCGCTGGCCGGGCCATCTCACTGCCCGCGCAGAGCGTGGCCAACGCCAAACTGGCCAGCCTGACCACCGGCGCCTATGCGCGCATCCGTTACCAATTCAAGCAGCCCATCGGCCAGTTCGAGGGCGTAGCCGAGCCGCTGGCGCGCATTGGCGGCGAGACCTACCGGATGGAAGCCGCCCACAAGCTGACCCTGAGCGCGCTCGATCAGGGCGAAAAGCCCGTCGTCCTGTCGGCCATTCTCAAGGCCTGGCTGACCGAGGGCAATCGCCGGGTGCTCAACGACGCGCTGGACATTCACGGCGGCAAGGCCGTGGTCGAAGGACCGAACAACTATCTATCGATTCCCTGGCAGTCCATCCCGGTGGCGATTACGGTCGAGGGTGCCAACATCCTGACCCGCTCGATGATCGTGTTCGGTCAGGGGGCCATTCGCTGCCATCCCTGGCTGCTCAAGGAAATGGAGGCGGCGGCCGAAGACGATTCACGCGCCTTCGACCGCGCCCTGTTCGGCCACATCGGCTTTCTGCTGTCCAACCTGGTGCGTGCGCCACTGCTCGCGCTGACCGGCGGACGCCTGAGTCTTTCACCGGTTTCCGGCCCGACGGCCACTTACTACCGCCGCATCAACCGGCTCAGCGCGGCGTTCACGCTCTCGGCGGATCTGTGCCTGCTGATTCTCGGCGGTAAATTCAAGCTCAAGGAGCTGCTCTCCGGCCGCTTTGCCGATGCCCTGGCGCACCTGTATCTGGCTTCAGCCACACTCAGGCGATTTGAGGATGACGGCCGGCCGGACGACGATCTGCCGCTGGTGCAATGGGCGGTCAACGACAGCCTGCTGAACGTGGAACGCGCCCTGCAGTCTGTACTGCACAACTTTCCGAGCGTCGGCCTCGGCGCGGCTTTGCGTCTGCTGCTGTTCCCCTGGGGACTGCGGCAGCGGGCTGCACCCGACAGCACCACGCTGGCCATTGCCGGGCTGATGCAGGACAAAACACCGAGCCGGGAACGGCTGATTGCCGGCGCTTATCAGTCTGCTGCCGATGACGCCACCGGCCTGCTGCTCAAGGCATTCGATGCCGTACTCCAGGCGGCCCCGGCCGAAATCGCGGTGCGCAACGCGCTCAAGAGTGTGCCCAACCCGGTCAATGTCGATGCCCTGGTCGAACAGGCCATCGCCAGCGGCGTCATCAGTGAGGAACAGGGCACCGATCTCAAGCGGGCACAGCAGCTTGCAGCGCGCGTTATTGCGGTCGACGAATTTACGCCCGCCGAAATCGGTGGCCAGCAGGCGCTGCAGCCACCGGCGACCCGAACTGAGTGACAGCGGAAACGGGCCAGCGGCCTGAATGATTTGATTTGGATGGAGCATGAAATGAGGCAGGATATGCAAGACCATACGTTCAAGGTTCGACGCGCCGCCGTGCTGGGTGCCGGAGTGATGGGGGCCCAGATTGCCGCCCATCTGACCGCCGCCGGTATTCCGGTTGATCTCTATGATCTGGCCAGCGACAAGGGCCCGCGCAGCGCGCTGGCCGCCCAGGGCATTGCGCGCCTGCTCAAACTGAAGCCCGCCCCGTTGGCCGAAAAAGGCTTGGCTCGGTTCATTCAGCCACTGAATTTTGACGATGATCTGAAAAAGCTTGCCGATTGCGACCTGATCATCGAGGCGGTCGCCGAACGCATGGAGATCAAACGCAATCTGTATGCCAGGGTGGTCCCGCATCTGGCCGTTGGCGCCATTTTTGCGTCCAATACCTCGGGGCTGTCGATCAGCGATCTGGCCGCCGAGCTTCCAGAAGACCGGCGCGCGCGCTTTTGTGGCGTGCATTTTTTCAATCCGCCGCGTTACATGCATCTGGTCGAGCTGATTCCTCACGCCGGCACCGACTCAGACGTGCTCGATCAGCTTGAGGGGTTTCTGACCCGACGCCTGGGCAAGGGCGTGGTCCGGGCGCGCGATACGGTCAACTTCATCGGCAACCGCATCGGCGTGTTCACCATGCTGTCGGTGATGCACCATGCTGAACGCCTCGGGCTCGGCTTTGATACCGTCGATGCATTGACCGGCCCGGCCATCGGCCGTCCCAAAAGCGCCACGTTTCGACTTGCTGATGTGGTCGGACTCGACACCATGGCGAATGTCATTCGCACCATGCAAAACCAGCTTGAAGACGACCCCTGGCACGCCTGGTTTCGGGTACCCGACTGGCTGTCAACGCTCGTGGAGCACGGTGCGCTGGGCCAGAAAACCGGCGCCGGCGTCTTTCGCAAGGAAGGCCGGACGATCCGCGTATTCGACCCCAAAACCGGCGACTACCGCGACAGTGACTACACGCTGCCTGACGGGATACAGCAGATCCTGGCCATTCGCGATCCGGGCGAAAAGCTGGCCCGCCTGGCCGGCGATGACAGCCCTCATGGCGAGTTTCTGTGGTCAATTCACCGCGATCTGTTCCACTACTGCGCCTGGAGCCTGAACCGCATTGCTGCCAGCGCTCGCGACGTCGATCTGGCGATCCGCTGGGGTTACGGCTGGAAGCTCGGGCCCTTTGAGGCCTGGCAGGCGGCCGGCTGGAAGAAAATGGCCGAGTTGATCGAACGCGACATTGCCGCCGACAAAACCGGCGTCAAGGCCGAACTGCCCGCCTGGGTCAATGAAATTGAGGCCGTGCACGGACCGCAGGGTTCCTGGTCGGCCGACCAGGGGCGCTACCTGGCGCGTTCCACGCTGCCCGTATACGCACGCCAGTACCAGCCGCCGCGCCTGCTCGGCGAGCCGGGCGAATCTGGCCGGACGGTCCACGAAGACGACTCGATCCGCCTGTGGTGTCTGCACGACGACGTGCTCATTGCCAGTCTGAAAACGAAGATGGCCGTAATCGACCAGGGCGCCATCGAAGGACTCAACCGAGCTGTGGATCAGGCTGAATCAGGCTTCGATGGCCTGGTTCTGTGGCAGCCTGCCGGACCATTTTCGGCTGGCGCCAACCTCAAGGCCGCTGGCGCGGCAATCGATGCCGGCGATTTTGCCAGCGTGCGCGATCTGATCGAAGGGTTCCAGGCTGTCAATCTGCGTCTGCGCTACGCCGCGCTGCCGACCGTGGCCGCCATGCGCGGCCTGGCCCTGGGCGGCGGTCTGGAGCTGGCCATGCACACGACCGTTCGCGTGGCCCATCTGGAAAGCTACATGGGCCTGGTCGAAGCGGGCGTCGGCCTGCTGCCGGCCGGCGGCGGCCTGGCCACTGTGGCGATGCAGATCATTGCAGACACCCAGGCCGGCGACAGCTATCCGCTGCTGGAAAAACGCTACCGGCAGATCGCCATGGGCGAAGTCAGTGGCTCAGCCCTCGAAGCTCGCCAAATGGGCTATCTGCGCGCCACCGACCGCATCGTGCTCCACGAACACGAGCTTTTGCACGCTGCCCATCACGAAGTGCGCGCACTGACCGCCGCCGGCTACCGTCCGCCGCTGGCCGAAGCGCGCTTCGCAGCGGCAGGTGATGTCGGCATTGCCACCTTGAGAATGCTGCTGGTCAACATGCTCGAAGGCCACTTCATTTCCGAACACGACCATGACATCGGCCTGCGCATTGCCACCGTGCTGTGCGGCGGCCAGATTGATCGCGGCGCCGAAATTACCGAGCAGTGGATTCACGCGCTCGAACGCGAGCATTTCATGGAGCTGTGCGCAATGGACAAGACCCGCCAGCGCATTGACCACATGCTCAACACCGGCAAGCCGCTGAGAAACTGAATCAAACAGATTCAAGCGAGGATAAAACCCATGAGTGATGCATACATCGTAGCCGCCGTCCGAACGCCCGTGGCCCGGGCCTTCAAAGGCGCATTTCGCAACTATCGGCCCGACGACATGCTGGCCCACGTGATCCGCGCAGCCCTGGCCGATGTGCCCGAGCTTGATGCGGCCCGGATTGAGGACGTGATCATCGGCTGCGCCATGCCCGAGGCTGAGCAAGGCATGAACGTCGCCCGCATCGGCGCCCTGCTCGCCGGCCTGCCGGATTCCGTGTCCGGCGTGACCGTCAACCGCTTTTGCTCCTCGGGCCTGCAAACGATCGCCATGGCGGCTGACCGGATCCGCCTCGGCGAAGCCGATGTAATGATCGCCGGCGGCACCGAAACCATGACCATGGTGCCGATGATGGGCCACAAGGTCGCCATGAACCCGAAGGTGTTTGAAAACGACCAGGTCGCGATTGCCTACGGCATGGGCATCACCGCCGAGAAAGTCGCCAGGAAATGGGGCGTATCGCGCGCGGCCCAGGACGCCTTCGCCTATCAGTCACACCAAAAGGCGATCGCCGCCATCGACAGTGGCGAGTTCAGCGAAATCCGGCCGGTGACCGTCACCCACCGCCTGCCCGGGCCGGACGGGACGGTACGCGAGACCGAAGCGGTGTTCGCTACCGACGAAGGGCCGCGCCGCGACACCACGCCTGAAGCGCTCGGCAAACTGCGCACCGTATTTGACGCCAAGGGCACGGTCACCGCCGGCACCAGCTCACAGATGTCGGACGGCGCCGGCGCGCTGATCCTGGTTTCAGAGAAAGTCGTAAAAGAGTTGAACCTCAGGCCCCTGGCCGTGTTTCGCGGCTTTTCGGTTGCTGGCGTGCCCCCGGAAGTCATGGGCATCGGCCCGGTGGAAGCCATCCCCAAAGTCCTCAAGCAGACTGGAATCCGCCGGGATGAAATCGACTGGATCGAACTCAACGAAGCCTTCGCCGCCCAGGCTCTGGCCGTCATTGACAACACCGGACTTGACCCCGACAAGGTCAACCCGCTCGGCGGCGCCATCGCCCTGGGCCACCCGCTGGGCGCCACCGGCGCCATCCTGTCAGCCAAGGCCATTCACGGCCTAAAGCGCCGCCAGCAGCGCTACGCCATGGTCACCATGTGCGTCGGCACCGGCATGGGTGCAGCGGGGATTTTTGAACGCATTCAGTGAGCCAATTCCCGGGCCCGGCGATGAGCGCCATCCACTAATCGCCGGGTCAGGATTTAAATGGCTATATCCGAATCTCGCAAAGCTCCAATTGCTGGCATTGCCTGATCTGATTGGCTTGGGCGCATGCTCATAGTGTACGGAACCGTGCCGGAATTTGCTCAGGTAGATCCAGGTCACCCAGGCCCACGTCATCTAAGATGAAGACCCAACCGAGATTTCAGGCGAGATGATACGCCGCATCGGATGTTGTGGGTGGTAGCCCGAGGTTTTCGGCAGGTTTGGGGTTCTGGCCGGGCGAAGAAGGCTTGCTGCAAACGCCAGGACGCCAGCTGGGCCGGATTCCACGCCAGCGCGCGCCTCCCGTTTGCCGGGTCAGCTTGGGTAAGCGACGGCCAAGCGGGATTTAGCCGATAAAGACCGCTAGCGCCTCGGCCGGGCGGGCGGCGAAGTGACGCAGGATGCTGGGGATGAACAGGCGCGGGCTCGTGATCATGCGTCGGATCAAGCCGATGATGAAGTTGCGCATGCTGGCCAACACGCGCGGGCCGTTACGGGTGCGGACCTGGCAGCGATCTTCGTCGAACGTCACGTCGCGCACCCAGTGCAGCCGGTTTTCGATGCTCCAGTGGCCTCGATTGAGACTCAGCAGGTGTGCTGGCGTTGCCTGGGCCGGGGTCAGGTCGGTGATCAGCCAGGCGCGCTCGAAGGTGCGTTTGCCGGTCTTGACCACCGTCACCTCACGCTCGACCAAGGCGGCCTGAGCGATGTGGGAGAAGTCCAGATACGCATTCAGTGCGGTTGTGGTGTAAGCGTTCATTCCAGGCCGTTCTTCCCAACGCTGATTTAGCTGGGTAATCTGCTCCCGAACTCAACCAGGAGCAGATCATGTCCCGACTCATTCGTATCCGTCGTTCTGCCGAGCAGTGGCGATCATTGATTGATGATCAAGCCAGCAGTGGCCTGAGCCAGGTCGCTTTTTGTAAGCGTGAGAAGATTGCGCCAAGCTCATTTGCCAAATGGAAGCGCAAGCTATCGACACCTGGCAGTAAGCGGCAAGAACTCACTCCAGACCTCACACCCTGGATCGACCTGGGTCCTCTCGGCTCCCAGCCCAAGCCGTCCGCCTGGGACATCGAGCTAGACCTTGGTGGCGGGGTCTGCCTGCGCTTGAGGCGGCGCTGATGTTCTTTCCGGAAGACCGGGTGCGGGTCTGGCTGTATGCACGCCCAACCGATATGCGCAAACAGTTTGATGGCCTGGCGGCACTGGCGCGCCATCAGCTTCAGGAAGACCCGATGAGCGGGCATGCGTTTGTCTTCATCAACCGACGACGAACCTACATGAAGGTGCTGTACTTTGATCGCGGCGGCTACTGTCTTTGGTGCAAGCGACTCGAACAAGGTCAGTTCAACTACAACGCTGAGCGCGGTGACAAGCAGGCGTTGAGCTGGACCGATCTGAAACTGTTGCTCGATGGCGTACAGGTACAAAAAGCTCGTCAGTTCAAGCGCTACCAACGTGCTTCAAATGAGCTGTCCTGGTATAATGCAAGCCATGGTTGAAGCAGCTCGCGACATAGAAATCAGAGCGCATGACTATGCCATGTTGCGCAGTGAAAATGAGGCGTTGCGGCAAGAGCTTGAAGCGCTCAAGCAACAGCTTGCCTGGCTCAAGCGCCAGCTCTTTGGTCCGAAGTCCGAGAAGCGGCTGATTGATGAGAAAGGCCAAAGTGGCTTGCTGTTCGAGGCGGTGCCGGAGTCGGAGGAGCCGGCACCCACCGAGCAGATCAACTACACCCGGCAGAAGGGCGGCAAGGATCGCGGCGATGCAGTCACCGACTCCGGCCTGCGGTTTACCGAGGATGTGCCGGTCGAGGTGATCCACGTCAACGACCCGGAGGCTGAGACGATCCCGGAAACGCATCGGGAACTGATCGATGAGAAGGTCACGCATCGGCTGGCCCAGCGGCCCGGCAGCTATGTGGTGCTGGAGTATCGCCGGGCGGTGGTCAAGGACCGGCGCAACGACCGGATCCACACGACACAGGCTCGGGCCAACGTGCTCGACAACAGCCTGGCCGATGTCAGCTTCCTGGCCGGCATGCTGATCGACAAGTTCTGCTACCACCTGCCGTTGTATCGCCAGCATCAGCGCCTGGCCATGAGCGGCATCACGATCAGCCCCAGCACCCTGACCAATCTGGTTGAACGCGCCGTGGCCCTGCTCAAGCCGGTCTACGATGCTCAGCTTGAACACATCCTGCAATCAAAAGTCCTGGCGATGGATGAAACGCCAATCAAGGCCGGTCGATCCAGGCCGGGCAAGATGAAACAGACCTGGTTCTGGCCCGTTTACGGACAAGGCGATGAAGTCTGCTTTATCCACTCCCCATCCAGGGGCAGCCAGGTGGTGGTGGATGCGCTGGGCGAGCACTTTGACGGCACGCTGGTGACCGATGGGCACTCAGCCTACACCTGCTATGTGGACAAGCGCCCGGATGTGATCCATGCCAACTGCTGGGCCCATGCCCGGCGCAAGTTCGAAGCGGCACTCAAGGCCGAGCCCAAGGCGGCTGAACAAGGTCTGGAGCTGATCGGCCAGCTCTACCAGGCCGAGAACAGATCCGAAACAAGGACTTGCTGGGCCAGCCGAAACTGGACTGGCGAACCCGGCACAGCCTGCCGATCGTCAAGGACTTCTGGGCCTGGTGCGATCAGCAGCGCCAACGCATGGATCTGGCCAGGACCAGTCCATTGCTCAAGGCCCTGGGCTATGCGCTGGGCCGCCAAGCGGCGTTGGAGGTGTTCCTGGGCGACCCCGACGTCCCAATCGACACCAACCACCTGGAACGGGCGCTTCGTCCCATCCCGATGGGGCGAAAGAACTGGCTGTTCAGCTGGTCGGAGGTGGGTGCCCGGCACATCGGCATCATCCAGAGCCTGCTGGTGACCTGCCGCCTGCACGACATCAACCCCTACACCTACCTGGTCGATGTGCTGCAGCGGATTGACCAGCACCCGGCCAGCCGAGTCAATGAACTAGTGCCGCGCGTCTGGAAAGAAACGTTCGCCGACGATCCTTTGGTATCAGACCTGCAAAGGGCCAGTCAATAACGGCCTGAAATGGCCGGTTACGTAGCCCTTGAGGTAGATGTCCTCATACTTCACGGTCCGCCAGAGTCGTTCAACAAAGATATTGTCGAACGCCCGTCCTCGGCCGTCCATACTGATTGTGACGCCCTCGCGTTTCAGCACACCAGTGAATGCCTCGGCCGTGAACTGGGAGCCCTGGTCGCTGTTGAAGATATCGGGTGCCGGATAAAGCTGCAGGGCATCCTCAAGACAGTCGACGCAGAAGTTCGCCGCCATGGTATTGCTGATCCGCCAACTCAGAACCTTGCGGCTGTACCAGTCCATGATTGCGACCAGGTAGCAAAAGCCCCGAGCGACCCGGATATAGGTGATATCAGTGCTCCACACTTGGTTGGGTCGGGTGATCGCCACGCCGCGCAACAGATACGGATAGACCTTGTGCTGCGGGTGCGGGCGAGAGGTGTGAGGGCCCGGCGCGATCGCTGCCAGGCCCATGCCACGCATCAGGCGCTGAACGCACTTGCGGTTGACCTCATAGCCTTGGGTTCGCAGTTCGACGACCATGCGCCGGCTCCCGTAAAACGGACGCCTCGTGTAGATGTCGTCGATCAGCCCACAAAGCAGCTGGTCAGTGGCATCTTCTGGCCGCGAGTGCCGGCGGGCATATATGGTCGCCCGCGAGACTCCCGCCAGCTCACACTGGCGGACAATCGAGATCTCGTTGCTCGCGTCGATCCAGCTTTGACGGGTCATGGCAGGCTGATCCCGGACTTTTTTTGAGCCAGTCCAACTCCATCGTCAGGCGGCCGATTTCACCGTACAGGCGGTCTGGCGCATCCTTTCCCGCCACCGGCTTTGGGCCGCGTTTGCCTTCGAAGATCGTGCCGGCCTGATCCAGAATGGCCTTCTTCCACTGCGTCACCTGGCCGGGATGAACCCCGTAGGCTTGGCCGATCTCATTCACAGTCTTGAGCCCGTGGATTGCCTCGAGCCCAACTTTCGCCTTGAATTCAGGGCTGTAGGAATTCCGTTTCCGCTTCTCGCTCATCTTGTTTGTATCCCGAATCGGAGGCTCGACTCTAGCTTAAACTGCTGTCTAGATATTGGGGTCCACTTTAAACTCGGCAAAGCTTCTGAAATTTGATGTTTTTTGGTGTGGTGGTTTACTGAAGCCAACCGATCGGCCAACCAGGCTGAGAAACAGCAGGGCACTCATTAGCCAAGCCAGCATATATGCCATATCATTCGGACTACGCTGAATGGAAAAACCACGGTCGTGATTGATATTGGCAAGTAAATCTGACATCGTCTCGAATCCTGTCTCAACGGCCTGAAATCTCAGCGTAATACACATCCTTCCTGAGACCTCTGCTAATTCACAGGAACTGATCACCAGACCAACTCGGGGATTCATGCTTCTCCATTCATGAGCTCCAAGCTGAATCTCATACAGTGCGTCGGGGCCAAAATTTTCGAATCGAGCCTCATAAGTTGCTGGCAATACAAACTGTAAAAGCATTCCCACGAGGCAAGCCGCAACAAGAGATAAAGCCGCCGCATAAAAAACCAGAAGTAGAGCCTTGGTTATCCTTTGTTTCATTCCGAACTCCACGAATTCAGTCAATTTTTCTGTGGTTGGAATCCATGAAAACACATGAACATAAACGATTTTTCCCAAATCTTACCTAATGATAAGGTAGACGAGCTGCTTTCGAAGGTTTCTTCGGCGCTAGACTATTTAAATGGAGACGGCCAACCTAAATATGGTTATGAAACATGTCCCCTGCCAGGTCACTGTAGGCCATATTGAAATCAGGCCTTTTTTAGCTTTTTATGCGACAGCAGTGCCGCTAGGCATCAATTACTTGCTTCAGATAACACAATGATGAAAACAACCATTTTGATAGCGAAACTAACACACAACCCATTAACCCGGCAACCTTATAGGCCGCATTTAGGTTAGGGCTTCAAGAATAGTCCGACTCGGTATTCTAGCTCTAGCAAAGGACTCGGCCATTCGCGGCGAGCGGCGCTTTAATAAGTGCCATTCTTGAAGCCCTGAATGCGATCTATAAGGTTGCCGGGTTAATGGTTATATGTCGTGAGGCGGATAAAGCAACACCTGTTCTGTAAATTTTCTTATCCTTCCATCGGCACTATTGCTCCATCGTGAGGTAGACCCGTCCGGTCTCCCACTCGTCAGAGATTTCCATGGCAACCGCCGAGACCAGCCTTAGGCAGCTGGCTTCATTCGGGAACAGTGTCGCCACCCGTGTTCGCCGCTTCAGTTCCTTGTTCAGCCGCTCGACCATGTTGCTGGTCCGAATGCGTCGACGATGAGCCTCAGGGAAGCCGAACACCGTCAAGGCCTCAGGAATGGCGTTGGCAGCCCAGGCGGCCAGCTTAGGGGCTTTGTCCTGGTAGGTTTTGGTCAACAGGTCAAGCTGCCGTTCGGCTTCTTCTCGGTTGAGCGCATTGAACACGCCGCGGATCGCCTCGGCCACCTCCCGCTTCATGCTCTGGCGGGGCACGTACTTCTGAGCATTCTGCTGGACGTGGAACTGGCAACGTTGCCACGGCACCGACGGGAAGACCGCCTTTCGGGCGGCCTTGAGGCCCTCATGGGCGTCGGAGATGAACAGCTCGATGCCATGCAGGCCACGATCCTTCAGGCTCACCAGGAACTCCCGCCAGTGGACTTCCTGCTCGGATAGTGCCACCGAGGCACCCAAGACACTGCGCTGACCTTGACGATCCACGCCGATGGCCAACAGGACGGCACAGTCCACGACTTGACCGCCGTGACGGACCTTCTCATAGCGGGCGTCCAGGTAGACGTAGGGCATGGCCGACAGCGGCCGCATACGCCAAGCGCAGAGCGTCTC
Organism: uncultured Wenzhouxiangella sp.; assembly: GCA_937876395.1. Lineage (GTDB taxonomy): Bacteria > Pseudomonadota > Gammaproteobacteria > Xanthomonadales > Wenzhouxiangellaceae > Wenzhouxiangella. Next base: position 18,515 of record CALEIM010000133.1, read on the forward strand.
GTCGAGCGCCTGGGCTGCCCGGCTGACCTCGCTGGAACTGACCTCGATCCCGCATAGCTCTTGAGTCAGCTTGGCCATCTTCCGGGTCGATACGCCCTGAACGTAGGCCTCGGCCAGCGCCATGCGCAGCGCACGCTCGGACTTCAGGCCTTTCTGCAGGCAACTGGGGTAAAAGTCGCTATCTCGCGTCTGTGGCACCGCCAAGCCTAGCTCGCCAACCCGTGTCCGAACTCGCTTGGCCTTGAAACCGTTGGCATAGCCCTGGCGTTGCTCCGAGCGCTCGTAGGGCGCGGCTTGGAGATGTCGGCTACGCTCCATTTTCATCATCTCGTTGAGCAGCACCTCCAACGCCTGACTCATGCCATCAAATCCTTCTTCGGCCAACAGTTCAAAAACCCGCTCAAGCGCGGTATCCTCTACTCGGTAGGTCATCGGTTATTTCCTTTTTGTCTGTGTCGTCGAAAACTCCGACAAAAGGATAAGCCGGTGACCTACCTCGAACCAAGGCCGCCGAAATTACAGAACAGATGATGCACTAACCTCTTTGCGGCTTTGCAATCCACGGGTCTTTTCTTTGCTCTGTAAAGCAAATCGGGACCCAAGTAATCAGGCAAGCCATTGAATCGGCATTCATCTGCGAAATCTACGGCTTAAGCAGTTTTGAGCAAGGCAATGGCTGGGATTGGCAGGTAATCAAAATAAAAAAAGGCGGCGCAGAGGGTGCGCCGCCTTTACCCCCCAGTGAGTCCCGGGCAGGACTCGTCTGGGTGCGCCCGTACCAGCAAACGGGCTGACCTGCCAAACAATGCAACCATTGTCCCGGATGGCTCTGGTTTCGACCACGGTAAATAAGCGCGTCAAACGGTAGGAAAAGGGCTCAGAAGTTTGTAGGAAATTTCCTACAAGTCATTGGGGCGCCGATTTGAGATCTTTCCCAGCTTGTCTTTGAGGGCATCCTTGAGCTGGGCCTGCCAGTAGATACCCTGTCCAAACAGGCGCCCGAGTGCCCCACCCGCCCAGCGCGGCGACCAGCGCTGAAACATCTCCAGGCGTCGGCGCTCACCCAGCAGTGCCTCGGCAAGCACCTCCCCGGCCAGAGTGGTCGTGGCCATGCCGTGACCGCCAAAGGCCAGGCCATACCACAGGCCGTCGGGGCTCTGACCCAGCAGCGGCATCTGGCCGCGGGCATAGCTCATCCAGCCGCCCCAGGCGTAGTCGAGGCGAACTTCGGCCAGTTCGGGGAAGACCCGCCCCAGATCGCGGCGCATCATTTGACGAATGGCCGTCGGTGAGCGCCCGGCCATGGAGATTCGACCACCCCAAAGCAGGCGTGAATCCGGCAGCGGGCGGTAGTAGTCGAAGGCAAAGCGGGTGTCATAGACGGCGACCGGACGAGGCAGGCAGATTTTGAGGCGCTCGCCGAGTGGTTCGGTTACGGCAATATAGGTGGCGACCGGCTGCAGGGCGCGCTGGACGCGCCGGTGCAGGCGCCGATCATAGCCACCGGTGGTCAGAACCACGGACTCAGCCTGGATGTCACCTTTCGGGCAGTCCAGCCGCCAGCCCGGTCCGCTGCGCCGAATTCGGCTTACAGCAGATTGGCCAAACACTCGCCCGCCTGAGCGCTCGATCACCCCGGCCAGTCCGCGGATATGGCGCAGGGGGTGAAAATGGAAGCTGCCGGGCTCGTGCAGGCCGCCGCCGTAGCGCGGCGAACGTACCCACTGTTGCCGCTGTTCTGGATTCAGCCAGTCCAGCTCAAAGCCAAGATCGTCGCGCATGCGCGCGGCATAGCGCTGCAGCGCGTCGGGCTGATCAAACCAGTCGGCCAGCAGCACGCCGGCCTCATTGAGCTGGCATTCAATTCCATAGTGCAAAATTCGGCGTCGGATGAGCGCCACGGCCGCGCGGGTCTGGCCGTGCATTTCGGCGGCAGCGGGCGCGCCTAGCTGCTTGATCAGGGCATCATTGTCCAAGGAATAGCCGGCGAACACAAAGCCGCCGTTACGTCCCGAAGCGCCAGCGCCCGGACCTTCGGCATCGACCACCACCACGTCCCGGCAGCCGCGTTCAATCAGGCTCAGGGCCGTGCTGACCCCGGCCAGGCCCGCGCCGATGACTGCAATCCGGCACGCCAGCCGCCCCTGTACCGCCGGACGGCGATCTGCACCGGCTTCCGCCTCATACCAGCTTTGGCCCGGCCAGCGCTCGGCGGTATCGCTCACGGGAGCCGGACCTGTGGGTGATAAGATACGAACATCGCTTTTTCCTGATTTGAGGAGGTAGCCCATGGGCAAGTCGACCCGGTATGAGGCCAAGGTGCCTGATGCCAACGGCATCATTCCGTACACCGATGATGAGCATAGCGTCTGGCGCGATCTGTATGCACGTCAGATCGACATCATTCAGGGACGCGTCTGCCAGGAATTTCTCGACGGCCTGGATATGCTCAAGCTGCCGGCTGAGCGGATTCCGCAGCCGAATGAAATCTCGAAGGTGCTGCGCGCACGCACCGGCTGGGAAGTGGCGCCGGTACCGGCGCTGATCAACTTCGATCGCTTTTTCAAACTGCTCGCCGACAAGCGCTTTCCGGCCGCTTCGTTCATCCGTAGCCGCGACTCAATGGACTATCTGCAGGAGCCGGACATCTTTCACGAGATTTTCGGCCACGCCACCATGCTGACCCATCAGGCCTTTGCCGATTTTACCCACGCCTACGGCCTGGCCGGCATGCGTGCCTCCAAGCCGGAGCGCGTTTTTCTCGCCCGGCTGTACTGGTTCACCGTCGAATTCGGCCTGATCCAGAACGACGGCAAACTCAGCATTTACGGCGGCGGGATTGCCTCTTCGCCCGGCGAAACGCTGTACTCGCTGGAAAGCGACGAGCCCCTGCGCCGCCCCTTCGATCCGATTGATGCGCTGCGCACCCCCTACCGGATCGATATCTATCAAACCGTCTACTACGTGCTCGACCAGATGAACGACCTGTTCGAGCTGGCCAACGCTGACCTGCTGGCGCTGATCCGCAAGGCCCGTGCCCTGGGCCAGTTCGAGCCCACCTACCCACCCAAGGAAAAGGAAGCCGCCTGACCATGTCTGACAAACTGACCGAGAAACGATGCCTGCCCTGCGAGGGGGGGACGGACCCGCTGGACCGCGCCCGAATTGATGAGCTCCTGCCCCAGGTTCCAAGCTGGCAGGTGGCCGATGACGGCAAGTCCATCAAGCGGCGCTTCGAGTTCAAGGGCTTTTACAAGACGATGGCCTTTATCAATGCCATGGCCTGGATCGCCAACCAGGAAGCTCACCATCCGGATTTCGAAGCCGGCTACAACTATTGCGTGGTTCAGTTCACGACCCACGCCATCGACGGCCTGAGCGAGAACGACTTTATCTGCGCCGCCAAGGTCAACGCCCTGCTCGATGCCTGAGCGCGCACGCACCGGCGTCGAATCGCAATCTGCGCTGGCCGAAGCACTGGCACTGGCGCGCTCGCAGGTCAACGAAATCATCGTCGACAAGGCCGAAGTCATCGACCTGGCCTTTTCGGCCCTGCTGGCCGGCGGACACCTGTTGATCGAAGACCTGCCCGGAGTCGGCAAGACCACCCTGGCGCACGCCCTTTCTCTGGCCATTGGGGGCAGCCTGCAGCGCATCCAGTTCACCAGCGACATGCTGCCGGCCGACATCCTGGGTGTGTCAATCTACCGGCGCGATGAAGAGCGCTTCGAGTTCCGCCCCGGTCCGATTTTTGCCAACGTGGTGCTGGCCGACGAAATCAACCGCGCCACACCGCGCACCCAGTCGGCCTTGCTCGAAGCGATGGCCGAAAGCCAGGTCACCGTCGATGGGACAACCCATCCCCTGCCGCGTCCGTTTTTCGTCATTGCAACCCAGAACCCGCTCGATCTGACCGGCACCTATCCGCTGCCCGACTCCCAGCTCGACCGCTTTTTGCTGCGCACCCGGATAGGTTACCCTTCCGAAGCCGAGGAACGACGCCTGCTGGTTGAACCGGACCGCCGACACCTGCTCGCGGCCATGCGCCCGACGCTGGATCCCGAACGTCTCCAGGCACTGATTGACCAGGCCGCCGCCCTGCACGTCTCCGAACCGATCCTTGACTATATCCAGGCCCTGGTCGGGGCTACCCGCAGCCATCCGGCCGTTCGCGTCGGGCTCTCACCGCGCGCGGCGCTGGCCCTGATTCAGACCGCCCGGGCCCACGCCCTGATCCTGCAGCAGGATTTCTGCTTGCCCGACAATGTGCGTACGATCTTTCCGGCTCTGGCCGGCCACCGCCTGCAGCCGGCCGCCGAATCGGCCCGCTCGGGAGCCCAGATCGCTCACGACATCCTGGAGAGCACGCCGGTACCCTGATGGCTGCAGTCACCGGCAGCGCTCGCTTATTCCGTCTGCCACGCCTGCTGGATCAGTGGCTACGGCAGCGCACGCGACTGGACCTGCCGCTGGAACTGGGCTATCGCCAGATCTTCATCCTGCCGACCCGCTTTGGCTGGATGCTCGGCATGCTGATGGCGGCAATGCTGATCGGCAGCCTCAACTTCAACAACAATCTCGGCCTGCTGACCACCTTCGTGGTGGCTGCCACTGCCATCAACGCCATGCTGCTGTCGTTTCGCAATCTGCGCGGCCTGCGACTGCAACACAGCGGTGCGGCACCGGTGCACGTTGGCCAGCGTCTTGCTTATCGTCTCGGCGTAGCCAATCCAGGTGAACGCGATCGCCACAGCCTGATTCTTCGTACCAGAACAGCACATACCGGCTTTGACATCAAGGCGCAGGCCGGCCGCCATGTCGAGATTTCGTTGCCAGCCGAGCAGCGCGGCTGGCAGCGGATCGGGCGCTTGCGCGTTGAAACCACTCAGCCACTCGGCCTGTTTCGAGCCTGGTCGTGGTTTGAGCCGAGCAGTGCGGTGCTGGTCTGGCCCCGGCCAGCGACGCAGGTTCCGCCGCTGCCCGACCAGGGCGATCAGCACTCGGGGCAGCGCCGCCACCCGCGCGCCGAAGGTGAAGAGTTTCACAGCCTGCGCCCGTGGCGCGAGGGCGAGCCACTGCACCGCATTGCCTGGAAAGCCAGCCAGCGTCACGAGAACCTGCTGGCGCGCGAGTTTCGCCGCGAAGTCGCCGAACATGTCGTACTCGATCTGGCCACCGCCCCCGGTCAAGATCGCGAACAGCAGATTTCGGTCGTTACCGCCTGGGTACTCCAATCCGATGCCGAAGGCCGACCCTGGACCCTGCGCGCCGGCCAGCAAGTCATCGGACCAGACCGTGGTGAAGCGCATCGCCACACCTGCCTGCGCGTGCTCGCCGAGGCATGAAACCGCCGACCCAGCAGCTACCGCCTGGGCCGGTTAGCTGGACCGTTGCCGCCTTCCTGGTCACGGTCAGCCCACATCTGCTGGCGATGCCTGCGTTTCTTGCCGCCATTGTCGTACTGCTCGCCGGCTGGCGGCTGGCCGCAGCGCATCGTGGCTGGCAACCGCCGCCAGCCTGGCTGCGCATCATCCTGACGCTGGCGGTCATTGCCGCGCTGGGCTTTGCCTACGGCGGGCTATGGGGGCGCAGAGCAGCGACCGGCCTGCTGTGCCTGATGCTGGCGGCAAAAATGCTCGAGCTTTATCGGGTGCGCGATCTGCGCATGGTCGCCTCGCTGGCGTTTTTTCTGATCACCACCCAGTTTCTGTTCAACGAGCGCCTGCTCTACATCGTCTACCTGCTGGCCGGCGCGCTGATCGCCATCAGCGCGCTGATCAGCATCCAGCAATACGAGCACGGCCAGCGTCCAGCCCGCAACGCTGATCGGGATATCCTGCGCCAGGGCGCCGTCATGCTGGCCGCGGCGTTGCCGGTCGCGCTGATTCTATTCGTGACCTTTCCACGCCTGGCCCAGCCGCTGTGGGGTCTGCCCGACGAAGTCATGGACGGGCGCACCGGCCTGTCCGACAGCATGTCACCGGGCTCAATTGCCAACCTCTTTCTGGATGACTCGCCGGCCTTTCGGGCTCAGTTCGAAGACCAGCCGCCGCCGCCCGACGAACGCTACTGGCGCGGTCCGGTGCTGTGGAATTTTAACGGGGACACCTGGGAGCAGGCCTGGATGGCATCGCGCACGCCGGCCGATCCGGTGCCCCCCGGAAGCAACGACTACATTTACGATGTCCAGCTCGAACCGCATGAGCGACGCTGGATGTTCGCCCTCGACTACCCGGTCCGGCAGCCTGAGCAGGTATTCATTTCACTGGACTACCAGGTCAGCAGCCGGCGCCCCATCACCACGCTGACCCGCTACCCGATGCGCAGCAACCCTGATCTGGTCGACATGGCCGAGCTGCCCCACACGCTCAGGCGTCTGGCCACTAATTTGCCCGAACAGCGCAACCCGCGCACCCGCGATCTGGCCGAATCACTGCGCGAGCGCTTTAGCGACGATCGCGAGCTCATCGCCGAGGTGCTTGGCTGGTTTCGCAGCGAGCCGTTCTACTACAGTCTGGAAACCGCACCGTTGGGGCGCCACGGAGCCGACGAGTTTCTATTCGACCTGCGCAGCGGATACTGTGAATATTACGCCTCGGCCTTTGCCATCATCATGCGCTTTGCCGACATCCCGGCGCGCATTGTCACCGGCTATCAGGGCGGCTTCTGGAACAGCGGCGGCAATTATTTGCTGGTCCGCAACTCCGATGCCCATGCCTGGGTTGAAGTCTGGCTGGAAGGCTCGGGCTGGACTCGCGTCGACCCCACCGCCGCGGTTTCGCCCGAACGCATCGAGCGCGGCGCGCAAAGCCTGGACTCGGGACGAACCGGGTTGTTCGACGCAAGCTGGCTGCGCGATCTGCGCAATCGCTATGACCGCCTGCAGCACCTCTGGAACGCCTGGATTCTCGGCTTTGACGCCGATCGTCAGCTCCGCCTGATGCGCTATCTCGGCCTGCCCGATCTGTCACGCACGGGCATGGCCCTACTGATGGCCGCCGCCCTGGGCTTGGTGATTTTGATGGTTGCCTGGGCCTGGCTGCGTGCACCGACCGCTTCTGCCGACCCGGTCCAGCGCGCCTGGCAGAAACTGCTCAGACGCCTGGCGCGCCGCGGGCTGGGCAAGCCGGCGGCCGAAACACCGCTGGCCTGGGTGCAACGCGTTGGCCCTGAACTGGTCCACGGCGACGAGCTGCTCAAACTGGTCAGTCGGTACCAGCAATATCGCTACGGCGAGCGCCGCAAGGCCGGGATCGAACTGGAGATCATTGGCGCGGCAACGGCCTTTGAGCCAACGCGCCGTTTGGCAAACAATGAACCCACCGCCGCTGAATCCATCTAAATACAACAGGCCTATCATGCAGGAACAGCAACGATGAACCGCAAAACAACTCAAATCGCGAAAATTGCCGTTCCGGTGACAGCGCTGCTGCTGCTGCTGTCCGCCTGCGCCACCGTTCCGGAGCCGCTGGAGGGCAACTTCGAACCGCTCAGCCCGGATCAGTCAGCCGATCAGCACATCGGCCAAAGCGTACGCTGGGGCGGCCAGATTATTGATACTCGACCAGGGCATGATGAAACCTGTATCGAGATCCTGGGGCGCGATCTTGACAGCCGCGCCCGTCCGGTCGAAGGCGGCACGGATCGCGGCCGCTTCCTGGCCTGTCGAGACGGCTTCAAGGACCCGGTCATCTTTGAAAGCGGCCAGGATATTACCGTGACCGGCCAACTCAGTAGTTTTGTTGAAGGCACAATCGGCGAATTTCACTACATTTACCCGCGCATTGACGCCGATATTCTATATCTATGGGCCGAGCGGCAACAGAGCCATTATCACGACCCGTGGATCCACGGCTACTGGTGGCCGTATTACCGCTACAGCCGTTATCCGTATTACGGCCCCTATCGGTCGGGAGTCAGGGTGCGAATTTCGGGCGGCTTCAGCACGGGACGCTGAATTTCGGCGACGCTCGAAGCTGTTTTTTGATACAGTTCCTGTCATGGTGCTGACCACTCGCCAGCGTGACATTCTGGACTACATCGAAGCGTGCTTGCGCCGTGATGGCCTGCCGCCGACACGCGCCGAGATCGTCGATCATTTTGGTTTTGCTTCACCCAACGCCGCCCAGTGCCATCTGCGCGCCCTGGCCGCGCGCGGGGCGATTGAGCTACGCGCCGGAACCGCTCGCGGCATCATTGTGCGCCAGCTCGACCCCCAGCCCGCTTCCGATCCTGAAACACAGCCGACGCTCGGTGTGCCCCTGATTGGGCAGGTCGCCGCCGGGACGCCGATTTTGGCCATCGAAAACCATGAACGTGAGCTGCAGGTTGACGCCGCACTGTTTTCGCCGCAACCCGATTATGCCCTGACGGTGCGCGGCGACAGCATGATCGGCGCCGGCATTGCCGACGGCGATCTACTGCTGGTTCAGCGTTGTGCGCAAGCGAATTCGGGTCAGATCGTGGTCGCCAGGATTGACGATGAAGTCACCGTCAAACGCCTGGTGCAAACGGAACACGGCGTTTTTCTACAGCCCGAAAACCCGCGCCATGAAACACTGCAGATCACCGAATCAATGGAATTCGCCATCGAAGGACGCGCGGTGGGCAGTATTCGACCGCATATTGACGGCCTCACCCATTGATCGACGCAAATGCAGTACCCCGGCGGCAAACGGCCTTGCCGCCGGGGTTGTTGCGATCAGGTGTCCTGAATGGCCTGGATCAGCGCGTCGGCAAAGCCTGACGTGCTGACTTCGGTGGCATCATCGCGTTGACGCGCAAAGTCGTAAGTCACCGTACCGCCGACCACGACTTTCTCGAAAGCCTCCTCGATCAGACGGCCGACTTCCGGCCAGCCGATGTAGTCAAACATCATCACGCCGGAAAACAGCAATGAGGACGGATTGACCTTGTCCTGACCGGCATACTTTGGCGCCGTGCCGTGAGTGGCCTCGAAGACTGCCACGTGGTCGGCCATGTTCGCGCCGGGTGCGATCCCGACTCCGCCCACCGAGGCGGCGGCCGCATCAGAAAGATAATCACCGTTGAGATTCATGGTAGCCAGCACGTCGAACTCCGCCGGGCGCAGCTGCAGAAGCTGGAACATGATGTCGGCGATGCGGTCCTTGATGACAATCTTGCCCTCGGGCCGCTTGCCGTCATGCTTTTCCCACAGCTCGTCTTCGGTGATGGTCACGTCACCGAATTCTTCGGCGGCCAGCTCGTAGCCCCACTTGCGGAAGGCGCCCTCGGTGTACTTCATGATATTGCCCTTGTGCACCAGGGTCACCGACTCGCGCTTGTTTTCAATCGCAAATTCGATGGCCTTGCGCACCAGCCGCTTGGTACCAAAAGCCGAGACCGGCTTGATACCGAGGCCCGCGCCGTCAAAAAACTTGCCACCGAGCTCTTCGCGAATGAACTTGGCCAGCTTTTCGTTTTCCGGCGTGCCGGATTCAAACTCGATGCCGGAGTAAACGTCTTCGGTGTTCTCGCGGAAGATGACAACGTCATAGCCATCGGGACTTTTCAGCGGCGAAGGCACGCCCTGGTAGTACTTGACCGGACGCACGCAGGCATACAGATCAAGGGTCTGGCGCAGCGACACGTTGAGCGAGCGAAATCCTCCTCCAACCGGCGTGGTCAGCGGCCCCTTGATGGCCACGCTCAAGTCCTTGATAGCAGCCAGCGTTTCATCGGGAAAATAGTCACCAGCATAGATTCCGGCGGCTTTCTCACCCAGATAGAGCTCGGCCCAGTGGACTTTTCTCTTGCCGCCGTAGGCCTTTTCAACCGCAGCATCCCAGACTTTCAGACAGGCCGGGGTAATGTCCACACCAATGCCGTCACCCTCGATAAAACCGAGAATCGGCTCATCGGCAACCACCAGCTTGCCGTCTTCGACGCGAATCTTTTCGCCCGATTCGGGCATTTGCACATGTTTGAAATTCATTTTCCATCCTCTTAACGGACAACAGCCTAGTTTAGCATCGCTGCGCTATCAGTCGTTGAGGGACATGGTTTCGAACAGGGAGAGAGAAAGTCGCTGGCCGACTGCCGGGCTGCTGTTGCTGTCGCTGCTTCTGCATGCCGGGCTGCTGCTGATGCCACTGCCCAATGCCGTGTCGCCCGCGCCGCATGAGGCAAGCCCAGTGATTGCCGTGAGGCTGTTTGCCCCGCCTGCTGGTGCCGGCCTGGACGAGATTGCGGAGCCCGACGACGCGACTCAGCGCGAGGAGCTGACAGAGACCGCCGCTGATTCCGCGGAAGCACTGACGTCTTCAATTGAAACCGAAACTGACGGCGAAACTGAAGCGGATACTGCAGCCGCCCCAAGCTCGGCACACCCGGCCCGGCAGCCCTTCCCGGCTCAACTTCGTGCGCAGCTACTCGACAGCGCACGCAGCCAGGGAGAGGCGGCCGAAAAACCCGCCGTTAAAGCAGCAAATGTGCTTGAAGGCGCCGGATTGCCAAGGCTGCCATCGGGGCTCGGCTGGATGAATCAGTACACCGGCACGGTTGAACCCCGGGATGACCACCGGCAGAACGCCGACGGCAGTTCAGACAGCCGGGTTGTGACCCGCAGCGGAGCCATTTACTGCATTCACCGCCGTGCACCGAGCGTTTCCGAATTCTTCAACCCGTGGACATCCACAGCCGTCGGCATGATCCGCGGCTGCGGCCGTGCCCGCCCTGAGCCGTTGGACAGCTCCGACCCCTGGCTGCGCCAGCCGGGAGAAGGTTGACTCAGCTCAACAGTTCGCCGCAGGCGGCCAGCAGCTCGGCCTCGCTTGCCAGCACCAGGTTGGCGGCGTCACCCAACGGGATGTAGCAGTCGGCTCCGGCCAGGCGTCGAACGGGGCGGTTGGCCACGCCCGACTCCAACAGGGCCGTCATCACGGCCTCGCCGATGCCACCGTCGGGCCGGCCTTCGTCAAACACCATCACGGCGGCACATTCGCCGGCGTGTCGGGCAATGGCTTCAACGTCCAGCGGTTTGAGCCAGCGCAGGTCCATGATGCGCACGGACACGCCGCGGTCGCGCTCAAGCTGACGCGCGCAGCGCAGCGCCATCGGCACGCCGTTGCCGTAGGTGATGATCAGCAGATCGCTGGCCGATTCTGCATAAATGCGCGCCTCGAAAGGCGGCAGAAACGCGCCGGGCGGCGGATAGGGAAAAGTCCATTCGCCATCGTCCTTCGCGTACAGGTCTTTCGTCATGTACAGCGCGATCGGCTCCAGAAAGGCACTCACCCGGCCGTCGACATGCGCCAGTGCCATCAGAGTGCGCAGCATATTGGCCGCATCATCACCGCGCGACGGACAGCCGATGATCAGGCCGGGAATGTCGCGCAGGGCGGTGATCGAGTTGTCGTTGTGGAAATGACCGCCAAAGCCCTTCTGATAGCCAAGGCTGGCAATGCGCATGACCATCGGATTGCGGTAGCGCTTGTTGGAAAAATACTGCAACGAACAGGCTTCGCCGCGAATCTGGTCGGCCGCGTTGTGGAAATAGGCCAGGTACTGGATTTCAGGAATCGGCAGATGGCCCATGATCCCGTAGCCCTGGGCCAGCCCTAAAATGGTGGTTTCATCCAGCAGGGTATTGAACACGCGTCGCGAGCCGAAGCGTTTGGCCAACTCGCGGGTCACGGTGTAGACCCCGCCTTTGCGGGCCACGTCCTCGCCGAACACCGCTGCCTGTGGATACTTGATCAACAGATCGGTCAGGGCGCGGTTGATCTGCACGGCCAGGTGTCGGGCCGGCTGATTTTCCGGCAGCACGGCCTCACTGCCAAAGCCGTTGGTGCGCGCTTGGTGAGCCGGGCTGCGGGCGGCTTCATCTGCAACCGCCGCCGCGCTGAGCGGAGCCAGCGAGGCGAGCGCGTCCTCACGGCTGCTGATGCGCCCGGCGCCGTCGACCCGATCGGCCTCGGACAAACAGCGCTCGGCCAACGTCCGGTAGCGTTCGCGAACCTGGGTCGGAGTCATCAGACCACGGCCAATTACCGCTTCGGCGGATATTTTCAGTGGATCAAGCGATTCGGCCGCTTCGATCTCGGCCATTGGTCGGTACTCGATCTCGAAGTCGGTGCCGGCATGGCCCATCAAACGGGTGGTCTTCAAGTGCAGGAAAACCGGCCGACGTCGGCTGCGGCAGTCATCCACGGCGGCCGCTACGGATTCCCAGGCATCCACCAGGTCGAGCCCGTTGGCGTAGTGGTAGCTGATGCCATGGCGCTGGCGCATGCTG
>CALEIM010000134.1 GCA_937876395.1 uncultured Wenzhouxiangella sp.
TAGCCCGGCGCGTTATACCGGGTCTGGTAGGCGGTCAGGTCGAAAAGGTTCAGCACGCCGTCCGGGGCATGCTCGGCGTACGGGATCGCGATGGGCACGCCCGGCATGCTCGCCATCGATCCCGCGCACGACGCTGGGCAGCGGCGGCTCGTAATCGAGCAGCCGTTCCGCATCGGGCAGGTCGCGCGCCAGCAACGGCGCATTCTCCAGCCAGTGCTCACGGTAGAAGCTGACCTCCAGGCGGCCACTCCAGTCTTCCAGTGACACGAAGCCCTGGCTGTTGTCGCCCCGCTTGCGGATGTCGGTGACCATCCCGGCCAGCACCACGCGGTCCACGCTGCCCGGCTTCATGGCGGTGGGCAGCCCCTCGGCGATCGGCAGCCACTGCACGAAAGCGGCGGCGTTCGACCCGCTGAAGCTCGAGCTCGACCACGATGTCCGCGCGGTCGAGGCCTTCCTTGACCTGCTGATACAGGTCCGACTGGGCCTGCCACCAGTCCTCGGACCTGACCCAGGCCTGGAGCGTCACCTGCACCGCGCTGTCCAGCAGGCCGGTGACCCCGGCCCACGGCGCCGGATCGTCCAGCACCGCCGGATGGTCGGTGGCCGTCAGCCGCAGCAGCGCCTTGACGTTGGCCACCAGCTCATCGGGTTCAATGGGCTCCACCAGGTAATTATCGGCGCCACCATCGAGGGCCCTGATCTTGTCGGCGGTGGCGATATAGGAGGCCGAGGTCTGCAGCACCAGAATGGTCTGAGTGGCTTCCTCCTTTTTCAGCTGACGGCAGACTTCCATGCCGTTGATATCGGGCAGTTTGACATCCAGGAGCACCAGATCGGGGCCCTCACTGCGGGCCTTTGCCAGGGCCTCACCGCCGCTGGCGGCCTCGCTCACCTGGTAGCCGCGCGCCGACAGGTTCGCCTGATTGTAGAAGATCCGTCCGAAATGCTCGCGGTCCGGGAACACTTCGTCTTGCAGGGGCAGGAAAGCGCCGCCGGAATCGACCAGATAAATGCACGGCAGGCGGTTTTCCAGGGCGATTTCCTGGGCGCGCAGGTGTTTTTTGACCGTGATCGGATAATAGGTGCCGCCCTTGACGGTGGCATCGTTGACGACGATGACGCACTCGATGCCGCTGACCCGGCCGATGCCGGCGATCAGGCCCGCTGCCGGCGCATCGTCGTCGTACATCCCGCCCGCTGCCAGCGCAGCCACTTCAAGAAACGGACTGCCGGGATCCAGCAGGCTGCGCAGGCGCTCGCGCGGTAAAAGCTTGCCGCGATCAATGTGCTTCTGGTGGGCGCGTTCCGATCCACCCTGCGCCGTGACGCTCAGTTTGTCGCGCAGGGCTTCCGCCAGCTCGCCGTGGTGCCGGGATCGTTTGACGAAGTCCGCATCCTTGCGGTTGATGTGGGTCTCCAGACGCGGCATGTGCATTCCTGATGGGAGTTGGCGCTATTGTAGCGAGTCGGTCGGCCGGGTTCGACCGGACCGCAGCCGCCGACGAGAGCCAGGAGTTTTGGTCTTTTCCGAATCAGCCGAGTGATCGGGGCTCGGGGCAGGCCGCTCACCTGCTCCAGACGGTGGGCAGCAAGGGCGACAGCTACGATAATGCCTTGGCCGAGACCATCAACGGACTGTACAAAGCGGAATTGATCCATCGGCGCGGCCCCTGGAAAACCATGGAATCTGTAGAGCTGGCCACGCTTGAATGGGTATCCTGGTTCAATCATCAGCGGCTGATGGAACCGCTGGGGTATATCCCGCCGGCAGAAATTGAGGCAAGCTACTACCGGCAGTTAGACAGTCAGGCCGCAATCGCAGCCTGACTTAAACCAACGAGCCTCCGCGAAACCCGGGGCGGTTCAGTTTTGAGTGACGGTCTTTTCAGGAGAGAGTTATGCTTGAGAATCTGGCACATAAATGGGCGATGTACGTAAGGCGTGATTCGAGAAGTTTCGTCCCCAGTATTTTTCTCGGTGTCTGGGGCTTCGTGTTTATGGCTTTGTACTTCACGGGACTGGCCTCCAGTGAGATTGTGCTCGGTCTCGGCTTGTATATGCTTTTTGTTGCATTTCATTTATTCGAAAGAGTCGGGTTATTGCTTCTTCTGGATGAATCGTCCGGATAAACCAGCAGGCTTCTGCCATTTTCGGTGATGGCTAGAAGGGTTTTAATTGCATGTGCGGCTTGCCGGCGTATCGCGATTCCAGTGTGCGTCATCCGGTTCGGGTGGTCTGGTGCCAGCAGGCGGGTGAAGGGCAGGACAAAGTTGGCCTGTTGCTGTCAGCCGTTTTTGCCGGCATTTTTTCTTGCCACGCACTGGTGTTCGGGGCTACAATGCCCCGCTTGATGATTTTGGCGACTGGGGCTTTTACACAAAGCCCGGCTCAGGGTCAGGCCCTGTGGGGGTTTTCTGGAAAAGCCCGGTCGCCTTGGTAACCAGTAAACAGAATATCCGATTTTTCAGGAGTAGCTCGAGAAATGACTCTGACCGCTGAACAAAAGAGCCAGGTTGTCAAAGACCATCAGCTCGCCGAGGGTGACACGGGTTCCCCGGAAGTGCAGGTTGCGCTGCTGACAGCACGCATCAAGCATCTGACCGGGCACTTCGAGAACCACAAGAAGGACCATCACTCCCGCCGAGGACTGCTCAAGCTGGTCAATCAGCGTCGCTCCCTGCTGGATTACGTCAAGAAAAAAGACGTCCAGCGCTACCGCGACCTGATCGGGCGTCTTGGCCTGCGCCGTTAAAAAGCGGATTCTGTCCGATTGATATCGACACCCCGGCAGCTTTCGAGCTGTTCCGGGGTGTTTTCTATTGCAAGTGCTAAAGTGGAGCGAGCGAAGTGAAGAAGTTCAGCAAGACATTCAAGTTCGGTGAGCACGATGTCACCCTCGAAACCGGGCACGTCGCGCGTCAGGCCGACGGCGCAGTGCTGGTCAGCATGGGCGACACCGTTGTTCTGGTGACCGCGGTGGCCCGCAAGGAAGCCAAGCCGGGTCAGTCATTTTTCCCATTGACGGTCAATTACCAGGAAAAATTCTATGCAGCCGGCCGGATTCCCGGCGGCTTCTTCAAGCGTGAGGGCCGTCCGACCGAAAAGGAAACTCTGACGTCGCGCTTGATTGACCGGCCGATTCGACCGCTGTTTCCAAAGGGTTTTTTGAACGAAACCCAGGTGATTGCCACGGTCATGTCGTCGAACCCGGAAGTCAATGGCGATGTTCCGGCCATGATTGGCGCTTCGGCTGCCCTGGCCCTGTCAGGCGCTCCTTTCCAGGGTCCGATTGGCGGTGCCCGGGTGGGTTTCATCGACGGTCAGTATGTGTTCAATCCAACCGCCACCCAGCTTGAGGACTCACGTCTGGACCTGTTCGTAGCCGGTACCGCTGATGCGGTTTTGATGGTCGAGTCCGAGGCCGATCAGCTTACCGAAGAAGAAATGCTCGGTGCGGTGGTGTTTGGCCACGAGCAAATGCAGGTGGCGATCAAGGCGATTGAAGAGCTGACCGCCGAAGCAGGCAAGGCGAAGTGGGACTGGCAGGCGCCCGAACGCCCGGCCGGCCTGGATCAGCAGGTTTCCGAACTGGCCGCTGACGGCCTGGCCCAGGCTTATCAGAACCGCGACAAGGCGGTTCGCCGCGAGGCCATCAGTGAGCTGCGCGCCAGCGTGATCGAAAAGCTTTGCCCGGCCGATGGTGACAGTGCCCTGGACGAAGACGACGTCAAGGATGAGTTCGCGGCACTGGAAAAGAAATACGTGCGCGACCAGATTCTCGGTGGCCAGCCGCGCATCGACGGTCGCGATCTGACCACGGTGCGCCCGCTCAACATGGATGTGAGTATTCTCCCGCGCACCCATGGATCAGCGATTTTCACCCGCGGTGAAACCCAGGCCATGTGTGTGGTGACTCTGGGCACCGGGCGCGATGCCCAGATCATCGACGCCATTGAGGGTGAGTACAAGGATCAGTTCATGCTCCACTACAACTTCCCGCCTTTCTGCGTTGGTGAAACCAACCACATGCTGGCGCCGAAGCGTCGCGAGATCGGTCACGGCAAGTTGGCCAAACGCGCGCTCCAGGCCGTGGTTCCGCAGGGTGAGGAATTCCCCTACGTGCTGCGTCTGGTGTCGGAAGTCACCGAGTCGAATGGGTCCAGCTCGATGGCCAGCGTGTGCGGTGGTTCCCTGGCGCTGATGGATGCCGGGGTGCCGATCAAGGCGCCGGTAGCCGGCATTGCCATGGGCCTGATCAAGGACGGCGACCGCTTTGCGGTGCTGACCGATATTCTTGGCGACGAAGACCATCTCGGCGACATGGATTTCAAGGTTGCCGGCTCCGCCACCGGTGTGACTGCGCTGCAGATGGATATCAAGATCACCGGCATCACCCGCGAGATCATGGAAGTGGCGCTCAAGCAGGCCAGCGCCGGGCGCAACCACATCCTCGAGCAGATGAGTCAGGTTATCGACAAGCCGCGCGAGGAAATGAGCGAGTACGCACCGCGCCTGTTCACCATGAAGGTTCATCCCGACAAGATCCGCGATGTGATCGGCAAGGGCGGCGTTACCATCCGTCAGATTACCGAAGAAACCGGCACCACCATTGACATCGCGGACGATGGCACGGTCACGATTGCTTCGGTCAATCAGGCCGCCGCAGACGATGCCCGCAAGCGCATCGAACAGATCACCGCCGATGTTGAAGTGGGCACGATTTACGAGGGCCGGGTAACCAAGATCATGAACTTCGGTGCCTTCGTGACCATTCTGCCCGGCAAGGACGGCCTGGTTCACATCTCGCAGATTTCCGACCAGCGCGTCGAGAACGTCACCGACGAGCTGGCCGAAGGCGATATGGTCAAGGTCAAGGTCCTTGAGGTTGACAAGCAGGGCCGCATCCGCCTGAGCATGAAAGCGCTCCAGGAAGACGGCGACTCCTGATGAACACCCGGCGAAGCCCGGACTCCGGGCTTCGCCTCCACCCCTCTACTTCTGTTGATCCTGACACGTCATGCAACTGTTGACCCCCATTTCCCCCGGTGAGCTGCTCGACAAGCTCTCGATTCTGCAAATCAAGCTGACGCGCATGGCCGAGCCGGCCAAACTGGCCAACGTGAAGCGCGAGCATGAGCTGTTGAACGGGGTATGGCGCAGCGCCAATGCCGACAGCGAGCGACTCAGCGAACTGACCGAAGGCTTGCGCAAAGTGAACGAGGCGCTGTGGGATATCGAGGACGCCATTCGCGAAGAGGAAGCCATGGGCCGCTTTGGCCAGCGCTTCATCGAGCTGGCGCGTTCGGTCTATTTTCGCAACGACGAGCGCTCGGCCCTCAAACGTCAGATCAACGAACTGCTTGGCTCGGAAATCATCGAAGAAAAGTCCTACCGCGACTACCGTTCTAGCTGATCTGGTCGGAGGTCGGAGGTCGGATGGCCAAGCGACCGAACGACCAAACGGTCAAACTGAACCACCAGGCATGGAAATGCGCCCCCCAAAACGTTAGAATTGCGTTATTCCAATTCACTGCCAGCGGGGCGCGGCGACGATGCATAAATCAATTCTTTTTTTGGCAGCAACGCTGGGTCTGTCGACCGTGGCGTTCGCCCAGGTCAATGACCGGCTCGATGACGAGGAGCCGGTTCGCGGCCAGGCGGGAACACCGACCTTCCACTTTATCGGTGATCGATACACGATCGGCGTTGGCCTGGACAGCGAGTTCGATGTCATCGGTGAGTTCG
The DNA here is from genome assembly GCA_937876395.1 of uncultured Wenzhouxiangella sp. GTDB lineage: Bacteria > Pseudomonadota > Gammaproteobacteria > Xanthomonadales > Wenzhouxiangellaceae > Wenzhouxiangella. Next base: position 5,749 of record CALEIM010000134.1, read on the forward strand.
AAGCTTCGCTGTACGAATCCCAGCGCTCCAACTTCATCGGCGACGCCTGGCTGGGCAGCGAGGGGGCCGGGGGTGTCAAGCTCAACTACCACTGGCTGATTCGCGCAACTGCCGAAGACGGTCCCGACGGTCCGGTTTATATCGACGGCAGCGTGGCCAAGCTATTCGTGGCGGCTGACCAGAACCAGTTCGATGACCGCAAGCTGACTTTCGGCGCCGGCTGGGAAGGGCGCCGCTGGGCTTTTTCCGGCTATGGCATGAGCGCGATCAGCGACGAGCGACACATCAGCCGCACCAGCAGCGTTGAAGAGTTGCTGGTCAGCGGCGTGATTGACGGGCGCAGCTTCACGCGCCTCGACAGCATCGAGACCGTTACCGATCTGTTTGAAGAGCCCTATGACTGGGGCCTTGGGGTGCGCGCCGAGCGCTTTTTTGACAACTCCCTGATCCGGCTGCGCGGTGGCCTGGACTACGAAGAGGGCGACTACAGCTCCTCGCAGCTTACCGCCTCGCTGTCGCTCGACAAGCACTTTCATAATTCGCCGCACAGCCTGAGCTTCCGAACCAGCTATGCCGATCGCAGCGGTGATTTCGTGCATGAAAGCAGCGACCTGCGCGGCACCGCCGTGTACCGCTACAGTTTCGGTGGCGGCAGCAGCAGTTTCCGCGCGGCGCGCCAGTACCGTGATTTTGAAGTTGAAGTTCCCGGCCAGCCGCGCATGGAAGAGCGCGTGGTGGTCAACGAGCTGACCCTGAGCGATCGCACCACGTTTGATTTTGACTCGTCCAGACTGAAGTCGGAAGCCGAGCGAACCCTGGATCAGGTCATTGAAGCCATTGCCGATGGTGGTCTGGTCGGCAATATCCAGATCGTCGGACACACCTGCAACATCGGCACCGAAGCGTACAACCAGGGTTTGAGTGAGCGCCGGGCGCGCTCGGTGGTGGAGTATCTGACCGCCCGCGGCGTGGACTCCGGGCAGATTCAGTGGGAAGGCCACGGTGAGCTTGAGCCGCGCTTCTCCAACGAAACCGAGGAAAGTCGCAGCCGCAATCGGCGCGTTGAAATCAGCTTCGTGACCGAGCGCCAGGCAACTGAGCGGATCGAGGTCGGCCCGGACGAGCCGATTACGGAAATCCGTCAGCAGGAAGTGCCGGTCGAGGCGCCGTGGATTCGCCGCGCTCTGCGCAATCCGGTGCGCCACAAGCGCATCGTCGATTACTACCGATACCAGGAGAGCACGACCCAGGTCAGCGAAGGCACGCTGGTCTTCGACAACCGGCCACCGCAGGCGATGGACGACCAGTTCACGGTTGACGCCAACTCAGTCGACAACCCCCTGAACGTGCTGGCCAATGACAGCGATCCCGACAGCGACATGCTGACCATTGTCGGCCTCACCCAGCCGGGCAACGGCCAGGCTGATATTGTCGGCGAACTGATTCACTACACGCCGTCGGCAGACTTTGTCGGCGTCGACAGCTTCTCCTACACGATTGACGACGGCTTCGGCGGTCAGTCAACGGCGGTCGTCACCGTGACCGTGATTTCCGGCACCCCGCCATCCAACCAGCCGCCCACGGTAGACGATCTGAGTGTGACCACCCGGCGCAACCAGGGCCTGAACATTGATGTTCTTGCCGCAGCCAGCGACCCGGACGGTGATGCGATCAGCATCGCAGGTTTCGATCAGCCGGCCAATGGCCAGATCAGTCAGGTCGGCGACCAGCTTCACTATCAGCCTGGAGCGGACTTTGTCGGTACCGACAGCTTTACGTTCACGATAGCCGATGAGCACGGTGCCGAGACCACGGGCAGCGTCTGGATTGAAGTGGAAGCATTCAACCGGCCGCCGGTCGCCAATCCGGATTCTGCGACCACCACACCCGGTCAATCGGTCACCGTCGATGTGCTGGCCAACGACTACGATCCCGACGGTGATCCGCTGGAAGTCATCGAGGTGGTGCAGTGGCACGGAATACCGGCCGAAATCACCATCAATGATGATGGCACGGTCACCTTCCGGGTCAGCGACAGTTGCAGCGGCCGCAACTATTTCCGCTACACCATTTCCGATCCCTACGGCGCGACCGACTGGGCCAATGTGACCGTGATCCGGGTCGGCGAGTCAGACCTTGAGGATGCCTCAACGGAGTGCATCTACCAGTGAGGAAACAGCAAGGCGGCGGCCTCTGACCGCCGCCTTGCTTTAGCGTCAGCGCTCGGTCAGCAGCGGTACGAGACGTTCAATCACCATTTCGGGGCTGATCAGCTCCATCACTCCCGGCCGCTCCAGACGCCTGCCCCAGGACAAGCGCTCTGGCGGCTTTCCAGTGAAGCGCAAAGCCGCGTCGGGAAAGCGATCAACGCAGTGGTCCAGGCTGGCCAACGGGCCCGAGCGGCGCGCCCAGGTGGCCGCATACAAACCGACCACCGGCGTGCCCATCGCATCGGCAAAGTGGGCCGGGCCTGAATCCGGCGAGATCAGGCAGGCGGCCCGTTCAAACATTGCCACGGCCTGCTGGAGCGTATCTTGCCCGATCAGATTGACCGGCCGGTTGCGCATGGCCGCAACGATGGCTTCGCCAAGATCGCGTTCGCGCGTCGAAGGCCCGCCCATCAGAAACACCTCGCGTCCGCTGTGTTCAATGACCCAGTCGGCCACCGCGGCGTAGCCGCCTACACTCCAGATCCGGCCCATGTGGCTCGATGCCGGGCTGATGATCACGGCCTGGCCGGCGACCGGCTGATGATGGCGCGCAAAATCCCGCGCGGACCCCGGCAACGGCAGACGACGGTCGATTTCATCGGTGCGTGCACCGAGGTGGCGGGCAAACTCCAGCAGCGCTTTGGCCTGGTGCTGAAAAGGCACGGCGGCGATTCGTTCCCTGACCATCAGCCCATGGCCCGGCTTTGAACGAGCGCGATCAAAACCGATCCGCCGGTCGGCACGCAACAGGGAGGAAGCTATGGCGGCGCGCTGCGAGACCTGGGCAAGCAAAAGCACTTCAAAGTGGCGACCGGCCAGGACACGCCGGAGGGCCGGCAGGCCGGAGAGCGGTGCGCTCTTGTCGACTACAATGAACTCGATGTCCGGCAGATCGCCCACCAGTCGATGCTCGACTTTGCCGATCAGCCAGGTGAGTTTTGCCTGCGGAAAGCTGCGCTGAAGCGCGCGTGCCAGTGGCACGGTATTGCACACATCACCCAAGGCCGACAGGCGCAGAATGCAGATGGAGCGGGGCGGCTCGATGGGCGTGGAACGAGACATGGTCGTGGAAACTGAACCAACAGCGACGGAAGTAAGGCCAGAAGCGCAACTGCAGGCCGGCACCACCCGTATTCTATACGACCCGGTCGCCATCAATGCTCCCACACCCGAGTGGCTTGATCCAGAGTTTTGGCGAGCGCAATCGCAGGTGATCGCCGAGCTGGGCGGGCGCGGCCAGGCCCTGCTGGTTGAAACCCCGGCAGGTCCGGCGGTATTGCGTCGCTTTATGCGTGGTGGACAAATGGCCCGTATCAGCCGGGATCGCTATCTGTTTACCGGCTACCAGCGCAGCCGTGCATTTCGCGAATGGCGTCTGCTCAGTTGCCTGCGCACGCTTGGTCTGCCCGTTCCGGCGCCTCTTGTCGCCAGCTGCGAACGGCTCGGAGGATGCTACCGGGCTGCACTGATGACCCGCTACTTGCCGAATTCCCGCAGCCTGGCCCAAGTTGGCAATGAATTGGATTCTGAGCAATGGCAGGCGCTGGGCGACACCCTGGAGCGGTTTTTCCGGGCCGGGCTGCTGCATGCCGATTTGAATGCCCACAACCTCCTCATTGATGAGTCTGAGCAGTGGCATGTGATTGATTTTGATCGTGGCCGGATCGGCCCGGCGCCCAGCCGGCCAGGTCCAATGCTCAAACGTCTGGAACGCTCACTTGACAAGCTGGCGATTGACGGTGAACGGGGATGGCTGAGGAGGCTCCGCTGAGCCTCCCTGGAAAACTCCTGATGTCAGACGGACGCCGCGGCTCGCGCCAGGCCGAATACCGACTGCTCGCCAAACCCGTCGCCCTTCCATTTGCCGGCCTGCTTGCCAGTCAGCAGCTCCAGGGCTTCGCCGACGCTGGCCACGCCGTAGACGTGAAACTGGCCGCTGGTGCAGGCTCGAACGACGTCCCGGTCGAGCATCAGACGGTCGCGCGCGGCGTCCGGGATGATGACGCCCTGCTGGCCGTTGAGCACCGATTCATTACAGGCATGGAAATAGGCTTCGATGCGCTCATTGATTCGGTCTGGATTGCCGAGCTGGCCGCGCGCATCAATCCGGCCAACAACCGCCAGATCCTGATGCAGCGGCAGTCCGGCCAGCGTGCCGATCAGTACGCAAATCTGTCCAAGCAGGGTTGAGTCTGCATCGTCGGGGTCAAGCGCGGTCTCAAGGCTCAGGGCCGCCTGCCAGCGCGGCAGGAAATCGAGTTTGAGCAGCTCGGTAATCAGCGGCCACAGGAAGCGGCGGACGTGGAGCTGGCCTGACCTGCTCTCAAAGCTGAGAGTCGCATGATCGTTGCGCGCCAGGGCTACATCCAGGCTGGCGGGGAGCCCGAAAAACTCGTCGGCACAGCGCGTGCGTCCGATCACATTGAGCTGGGCGATGCTTCTCCCGCGCAGCCGAAGGGTGCCGCAGTCGAGCTCACGCTGCATACGGCTCATCCAGGGACGCCCGGCGCGGCGACGGATGCGATCGAAAGCGGCTTCGACCTGTTCCCGACCAATCTCCGTGGCCCGGTCTTCACCAGCCAGAAAAGCGGCTTCGCGGACCACTTCACAAAGGCGGCCGACTTTGGCCGTCAGTCGCTGAGCCTGGTCGGTCGCGCGCGAGCTGATCTCAAGCGTTGCGGCCAGGCCGGTGCGCGTCAGCGGTGGCAGCGATTCGCGCTGAACCAGAGCGGCAAGGAAACGACAGCTTAGATCCACTCCCTCGCGGTCTCGTGGGATTGAATCGTCGAGATCCGCGAGCAGGCGAAAACGGCGGGAAAATTCGCTGCTCAGGGATTCCAGCTTGTGATAGGCCGCATGGTCTCCGAGCAGAATGACGCCGACGTCAATCGGAACGGACTGAGGCTGCAGGGACTGTGCCTGATTCCATTCGGTCGTTGGCGCAGCGATTGCCACGCTGCCGGTGCGCAGAATTCGCAAAAGCTGGTGGAAAATACCGGGCTCGCTGGCCAGGTCTTCGGCGTCAAGGAGCAGGAAACCGCCGTCCGCCTGAATCAGGGAGCCGGCGCGGATGCCAAGGAAGGAAGCGACCGCCCGGCCGCTGCTGCGCCAAGCCGGATCAATCGTCCCGAACAGACTGCCTGGCGACATCACGTTGGTCGAGACCACCGGTGCGGCACCGTCTGAATAGCCCATCTTGAATACATTGACGCCGTAAAGAACGGTCGGATCGGCGAGCTGGGCGGTCTCGTGACCGATTCGCTTTTCGAGCACGTCGTCAATGACTTCGCGCAGGTAGGTTTCAATCCGCGGCGCCTTGAATCGCTGGCCGATATCGGCCGTCATTTCACCCAGAATGCGGGCCGTTTCGGTGATATCTATCTGCTCGATATGTTGCTGGGCCTGCTGCCACTTGCTGCGAATCTGGCGGCCGACCTTTTGCAGTTCGTCGTCGTAGGACTTGATGCGCGCTTCAAGTATCTTGCGGTCTTCGTCGGTGGCTTGCTTGCGTGCCACCATATTGCGAAACTCTTCCAGCGAGACGGGCTTGCCCATGATCTTGACGGCTACCTGCAGCCGGGCATTGGGACCCGCCTGGCTGCGGATCAGGGCCAGACCCTCATCTTCAAGCTTTTTTTCCAGCGGTCTGAGCAGGACGCGCACATCGCGTTCGGCGGCCTCGCGACGGGCCTCGCGGCGGCCGCGAATCGGATCATTGGCAAGAATGTCGGGCAGGCGCTCGCGAATAAACAGGGCAATCCGGTGCATCTGTTTGTAGAACGGCCGCCCCTCGCCACGCGGCAGCATGATCAGACGCGGTCGGTCGGGGCTGGAGAAGTTGTGCACAAAGCAGAAGTCACGGGCCTGGCGCGCCGACGGTTGAAGCGAAGAAAACAGGCTCTCGATCAGGCGAAGGCGGCCGCTGCCGCGCGGACCACGCAGAAACAAATGCTGATTGTGGCCAGGGCTGGAAATGCCGTAATGCAAGGTCTCGAGCGCAGCAACCTGGCCGAGTGTGCCGTCCAGCGGCGGAATTTCCTTGGTGGTCTCGCCCGGAAGTTCGTCCGGCTCCGGTTGCCAACGCAACTGCTCGGGTGGAATGGCCTGGCGCGCCATATCAAGAATTTTCTCTGTATTTCATGCAGTTTCCCTCACTACCTGATGCCCCCCGAACATGGTTAATTTACTATATCGCAAGACCGGTGGAGCAGCCGGCTATTCCAACGCGGCCGGTCCGCGCTCACGGGCGCTGGCTTCGGCGAAGCTGATCCAGGACTCGGCCACGGTGCGCGACCGCTCAATCATCGGCAAATGACCGGTGTCGGGCAGTAGCAGGGTGCGGGCAGCGGGCAGGTGTTTGGCCAGCACCTTCATGCCGTCGGGATGCAGCACCTGGTCGGACTGGCCCCAGACGATCAGGATTGGCATCTGGAGATCGGCGACCATCTCCTCGAGCGGCAGCGAGTGAAAGCGCATGGCATCGAAAATATCGTCCGCCCGCTCGCTGCTGTCAGCCGCGCGACGGGCCAGCATGCGTGCCACGGGTCGGGGTAGCCAGGGTGGCCTGACAAAACAGTAGTCCATGAGCCGGTGAAAATCTTTCCTGTTGCGTACCACCAGGGCGTTTTCGCCGCCCTGCCGGACGATTTCGAACAGCGGCGAAAGTGTTGCTGAGTGGATCCCGCCGGGGGCCAGCAACCACAGCGCGCTGACCCGTTCGGGCGCCAGGCGAGCCATGGCACAGGCGATATAGCCGCCCATCGAACTGCCGCCAAGATAAAAGCGCTCAATGCCGAACTGATCGAGCAGTTTGAGTACCCGCTTGGCTTGGGCTTCAATCCGAAAATCGGATAGATCGTTCGCTCCGGTCTGGCCGAAGCCCGGCAGGTCGGGCGCGAGGATGCGAAAATGCCTGCCCAAACGACGCGCTACGCGAGAAAAATGATAGCAGTCGCCATTGAAGCCGTGAAGCAGCACCAGCGGCTCGCCGTGACCGCCTTCGAGCAGATGCCAGTCGATCCCGTCACAGCTCAGTCGACGTGCGCGCAGTCCGGCCCGACGCCGTTCGCCTGCCAGCACGAGTCGGACCAGTGGTGTCGGCCAGATCAGCCACACCAGTGCCCACAGGCCGAGTACCACAGCCAGCGGCAGCAGCCAGCTCAATGCGTCACTTGTCATCGCTCACCTCGCCTCCCACTGATGCCCCCCAGCTGATGTGAGGATAACCGATCATGGCGAGTCGTCTCCGGTCGCTGGAACCCCGACCAGCTCAGCTACTGGGCGGCACCCATTTCGACCAGCGCCTGACGGGCCCGCTGGCCGGCCGGAGTGTCCGACTGTGCCGCAACCCGAAAATGCTCGATAGCCTGCTGCCGCCGTCCGTCGGCCTGTTCGACCAGTCCCAGATGCAGATGGCCGTCGGCAGTCTGTAAGCGCTCCAGGCTGGCCTGCAGATCGCTGCGCGCCGCGGCCCACTGCTGGAGCTGCTCGCGCGCCATGCCACGGCGCAGATGGTGATAGAACCAGCCCGAGTCGTGGCTTAACGCTGAAGAATAGGCTTGTTCAGCCGCGCTGAAATCGCCGCGGGTGGCCAGGGCGTCACCGCGCAGGGCATGAAACAGCGCTTCGCCATTTTCGATCGACAGGGCCTCATCAGCCCGCGCCAGAGCCTCGTCGACCCGACCGTCGGCCAGCGCCTGGCGGCCTGCATCGTGGGCCTGGTAGGCCGGTTCGAGCCGCTTGAGGCTGGCGACTGCCTGCTGGTGTGATTGCCGGCCGATATTTCCGCCCGAGCCCAGTTCGGCGACCGTGCGACGGTTGTTTTCGACCCGCTCGGGCGAGGGTGGGTGCGAGGCGAACAGGCCTTCGAAACTGCTGGACTGGCGATCGCCGGACAGACGCACAAAGGTTTCCTGAAGCTCAACGGCCGCACTCGGATCGTAGCCGGCGCGCTGCATGTAAATCATGCCGTAGTAGTCGGCTTCGCGCTCGGCATCGCGCGAGTGGCGCTGCTGAACGAGCTGAGCGCCAAGCGTGCCGCCGAGCATGGCTACAGTGGTGTAGTTGTCATTTTCGGTGGCGACGCCAACGGCCACGGAGCCCAGGATTACCGCGCCTTGCACCAGGGCGGACCGGGATGCGGCCTGGGCGCTGTGCCGGGCAGCGGCATGGACCACTTCGTGACCAAGTACGGCGGCCAGTTCAGCCTCCGACCCCAATTCGGTGAGCAGACCACGATTGACCGCGATTTTGCCGCCGGGCAAGGCCCAGGCGTTGGGCGTGCTGTGATTCAGAACTACAAATTCATAGGGCAGATCCGGACGGTCACTGACCCGCGCCAGTTTCTGCCCGACCTGATTCACGTAGGCGTTCAGGTCCGGATCCACCACGTAGCGCCCGCCCTGCTGCTGCTGATACGGCTTATAATTTTGCTCTCCCAGTGTAACCTCGCCCTGGGGGCTGAGTGGCGACCACTCTTTTTTACCGGTGACCGGGTTGACGGAACAGGCAACACAGGTTGTCACCACGGTCATAAACAGCAATCGTTTGATCAAAGACATGCATGGTTCTCCGCTAAGAATGAAATTCGCCCGCTTCTGGCTGCTATAATGGCGGCCATTTTAGCGTAATTCGGTGATGGTGATGAGCAAATGGCTAACCAGCCGGCTCCGGATACCACCACGCGAGATATAACTACCACCTTTTTTAATGCAGCCCAACGTGTACCTGATTATGAATGATGTGCAAACGATCGAAATGCTCGCGGGCTGTAATGCCCAGGGCACACCGGTACTGGAGAAAGTGCCCGTACAGATTGATGATAAAGGCAACTGTCAGCTCAAAAAATCACCGGCCTTTATCAAAGGCATCGCTAGTGGCGATATCATCCGCCTCAACGAAGAGAAGCGCCCGAATAGTTACCTGGCGTTCTCCGATCCGACGGATGTTGCGCGCGTCGAAGACCGCACCTACATCTGCTCGCGTTCCAAGCAGGATGCCGGTCCGACGAACAACTGGATCCATCCGAAGGAGATGAAAGAAACGCTCGTGCCGCTGTTCGACGGCTCGATGCGCGGCCGCACGATGTACGTCATCCCCTTCGTCATG
>CALEIM010000135.1 GCA_937876395.1 uncultured Wenzhouxiangella sp.
CAGCAAAGAGCGCGAAGAATTCAAAATCAAAAGGGTCCCATGATTACCCATGAAGAACGAAGGGAAGATATGCTGAAGCCGCGCCTGTCGTAGCCCGCAGATTCAAGGCAATCTGCAATAATACATTTCAACCCGCATCCTGGCCTGAGGCGTATAACCCATGGGAAACCGACTGTCGAAAATCTATACCCGCACCGGCGATGACGGCACGACCGGGCTGGGCGATGGCTCCCGCACTGAGAAGGATTCGCCCCGAGTCGAAGCCTTCGGCACCGTCGATGAACTCAACAGCGCCATCGGCGTGCTGATTGCCCATCTGGACAATGATGACCTGGCCGCGCTGCTGCTCGATATCCAGCATGAATTGTTCGACCTCGGCGGCGAGCTGTGCATTCCGACGATGGAAATGATTCACGACCACCACATCGAAGGCCTAGAACATGAACTTGACCGGCTCAATGCCGAGCTGCCGTCGCTCAAAGAGTTCATCCTGCCCGGCGGCAGCGTGGCCGCGGCCCAGGCGCATCTGGCGCGCACCATCTGCCGCCGCGCCGAGCGGCGGGTCATCACCCTGGCGCGCCAGGAGAAGGTCAACCCGCCGGCCCAGCGCTATCTCAACCGGCTGTCCGATCTGCTGTTTGTTATCGCCCGCACCACAGCCCGCGCTTCTGGCGCCGGTGAAGTGCTGTGGAACCACGAACGCAAGCGCTGAAAATCCGCAAACCGCAAGCCAATTACAAATTCGATGGCGAGATTTTCCGAGCCATGTCGCTATACCCCTTGAAAGGGGTCCGTCAAAGCGCTGGCGCTGCAGGCTGAAATCGGCCGAATGCGCCAGCGCCTTGACTTGACATGTTCAGCCAAGGAAATGCGCCATGAGTATTCGCCGTGTGGTTTTCTCCCTGTTTTTTGCCATCGCAGCGCTATGCGCGGCCGCCGAGTCCTGTGCGCAGGCCGTAACGACCGTTTTTGAATCACGCGCGCCGGGTTCCAGCGGCGGCGGCATGGGAATCGGCACCGTCCGTCTGCACGGCCACAGTTTTCGCCTGGTCGAACGCACTCATATCACCGCGCTCGGTGTCGACGGACTGCACTTGCCGGCCGGCAAGTCAGTTTACGTGGCTCTGTATCAAATCGACACAGCCGACTCCGTGCCCGACGTAGTCAATGATTCCAGTCTGCTCGCCACCGCCCTGATCGACGGGCCGGTGTCTGTCGCGGCGGCCAGCGCGGCAGTCTCGTTGACGGTTGATCCAGGCATTTACGCCATCGTCGTCGGATCGGGCCGCCATGGCGCCACCGCCGAGCAATTGCAGGCAGACTTGTACAACACTGGCACAGCAAAAATCGAGCCCAGCCTCGGCCCCTACAACGTGGACTACAGTACCGGGGCGCGCACCGTGCAGAGCAACACCTCGCGCTTTTTTGTCGAAGGACAGGTGTTGCCAGCGGAAACGCCCGACCCCAACGCCTTTTTAATGGAAACGGCCCGCCCGTCGGCATGGTGGGAACAAAGCTCCTATCCAATCAGCCCCGGCGGTTGGTGGTATGCCAGCCGCTTCGAGCTGACCCGACCGGCCCGGATTGATCAGGTCGGAAGCTGGCTGCGCAACGGCAGCGGCGAGATATTTGCTGCCATTGTTGAGCTGTCCGGGCCCGACGCCAATCCGCTGCCACCCTCGCACCCGGGCTTCGCCAACAGCCTCAGGGGCACTGCCCTGATTCAGACCGGCTCAGCGCCGGCAAGCTATACCGGCAGTTTCGATGAGCTCACCCTTCCGGCTGGCCACTATGCGCTGATACTGGGCTCCGGCCAGTTCGGTGCCAGTGGTTCGGTCGGCATCATGACGGTCGCCGACCAGATCGTCCAGCCCGAGACGCTGGCGTGGACCGGCAGCTTCTGGGGGAACGGCGGCATCGGGGTCACCTTCCGCATGTTCCTGAACGGTCACCTGCCGGATCTGGCGGTCAGTCCCGACCCGGTCAATTTTGGCGCCATTCCGGTCGGCGAGGTCGGTGAACAGTTGATGACGGTAACCAACTTGCGTGACGACGCCGATCTGAAAATGACCGGCGTCGAAGTCACCAATCCGTTCTTCGCTCTGGGTTTCGACGTTTCCAACTGCTCCGTGACCACGCTCGGGCCGAAACAAAGCTGCCAGTTCACGATCCTTGCCACCCCCAATGCGCGCGGCCCGATCAGCGCCAAGCTGCGCGTGTGGAATAACGGCGAGCCGTCGCCGGTCATTGTTGATCTCGACGGTGCCGGTGTGGCCCCGGTGATTGATTTGAGCCCCGCATCGTTACAGTTTGAACTGCTGCGCGGCGACCAGGCAACCGGAAACCTGAATCTTGAAAACATCGGCGATCCGGGCCAGGAACTCTCGTGGGAACTCGACATTGCGGCAGACAGTAGCTGCAGCGAGCCTGCCGGCCTGCCCTGGCTGAATGCCGCGTCAAATAATGGCGGCGTCGCCGCCGGAAACAGTGAAGCCGTCACCATCACCGCCGATGCCACCGGGCTTGCCGCCGGCAGCTATCAGGCCGTGCTGTGCATCTCCAGCAATGATCCGTTCAGTTCGCTGCTGACCGTACCAGTCAGCCTTGAGGTGACCGCGCCGGCTCTGGCCTTTGATCCGGACACGCTGGACTTCGGGCCGGCTGAAGTCGGTGCCGCTGCCGTTGCGCTGACCGCAAGCCTGGAAAACTCGGGCGATGGCGATGCCACCGGGCTGGACTTCAGCCTGAGCGGAGACCTGGACTTCACGCTCAGCAGCAACACCTGCGGTGACACGCTGTCTTTCGGCGACAGTTGCCAGGTTGAGCTCAGCTTTCTGCCCGGCGAGTTTGGCAACTTCAGCGGGCTGCTGGTCGCCACCAATGACCAGGCCAGCAGTCCGGCTGAAATGGCTCTGACCGGCTCGGGCTTCGTACCCATTTCGCCGGATGCCAACGGCATTCTGTACGTTGACAACAGCGTCAGCGGCGGCAATCAAAGCGGCGACTCATGGGTAAACGCCCTGCCCGAACTGAAATCTGCTCTGGACTGGGCCGCGAACGACTGGGACCCGCTCGATAGCGATCTGCAAATCTGGGTGGCCGAAGGCGTCTATACGCCAACCGATGATCCAGGCGAGCTTGAGGCAAGTTTCGTGCTGGTTGACGGCGTGGCCGTTTATGGCGGTTTTGCTGGTGCGGAAAACAGCCTCGATGAGCGCGACTGGGCCAACCATTCGACCGTGCTGTCGGGCCGCATCGGCGCGGCCAATATCC
>CALEIM010000136.1 GCA_937876395.1 uncultured Wenzhouxiangella sp.
TTCCCGTCATTCCATAACGCCAGGGACCGGACCTGTTTCAAGGCACGGGAATTTTACCACAGGAGGCCGGACGCCTCTTGCAGCCATGCCTGGATTCAGCCGTTTGACGAGACTCTCATGAAACAGCCTGCACTGATCGCCCCATCCATCCTGTCTGCTGACTTCGCCCGCCTTGGGGAAGAGGTCGATAACGTTCTCGCCGCCGGTGCTGACATCGTGCACTTTGACGTGATGGACAACCATTATGTACCCAACCTGACCATTGGGCCCATGGTGTGCGAAGCGCTGCGCAAGCATGGTGTAACCGCACCCATTGATGTGCACCTGATGGTTCGGCCGGTCGATCGCATCATTCCCGACTTTGCCGAAGCCGGCGCCAGCGTGATCAGCTTTCACCCGGAAGCGACGAAACACGTCGACCGCTCGCTGGCGCTGATTCGCGAATCGGGCTGCCAGGCCGGTCTGGTGTTCAATCCGGGCACACCGCTAGACGTGCTTGAATGGGTTATCGACAAGGTCGACCTGGTGCTGATCATGTCGGTCAATCCCGGCTTCGGCGGCCAGGCTTTCATTCCTGCCGCACTGGCCAAGCTGCGCCAGGCACGCAAGATCATCGACGAATCAGGGCGTGACATCCGGCTCGAAATCGACGGCGGGGTCAAGCCTGGCAACGCCGCTGAAATCCGCGATGCCGGCGCCGATACTTTGGTAGCCGGCTCGGCCATCTTCGGCGCCGACGACTATGCTCAAGTCATTCGTGCTCTGAAAGGGGAGTGAAAATCTTTGGATCGCAAAGCAGCGAAGCAGCAAAGCCAGCCCGTGTTGAGGCGCTTACAATAGCCGGCCTGCTCACACCCCGAGACGATCGTGGACTCCACCCGTTTTCAGCAGCTCGCCGCTACAGGCTACAACCGCATTCCGGTCTGGCGCTCGATCGCGGCTGATCTCGATACCCCGCTGTCGGTCTATTTGAAGCTGGTCGACGGCCCCAACGCATTTTTGCTGGAATCGGTCGAAGGCGGTGAAAGTTGGGGTCGCTACTCGATCATCGGTCTGCCGTGCCGGCGCGCCTGGCGGGCCAGCGGTCGCAGATTCGAATCGCTGGAATACGGCCGCGTGACCGGGCATGCCGACGATGTCGATCCACTGGCTGAAATTGACCGGCTTGTGCAAAGCCGCAAGGCCCCCGAGCTGGCCGAGCTGCCGGGTTTTACCGGCGGCCTGGTCGGCTATTTCGCCTATGAAACGGTCGCACATCTGGAGCCTGGGCTGGATTTTTCAGCCAAGCCCGACGAGCTGGGTCTGCCCGAGATTCTCTTGCTCGAAGCCCAAGAGCTGGCCGTGTTCGACAACCTGGCCGGTCGGCTTTATCTGATCGTCAATGCCGACCCGGACGAAGCACAGGCCTGGAACAGCGCCAACCGAAGGCTCGACCAGCTCGTTCACCGCCTGCGCTGCGGCTCGCCGGGCTATCCGCCGCCGTCGGATATTGAGGCCCCCGGGGAGGGTGATTTTCGTTTCGGCTTCAGGGAAACCGATTTCAAGAACGCGGTCGCGCGCATCAAGGACTACATTCTTGCCGGCGACACCATGCAGGTGGTGCTTTCCCAGCGCATGAGCGTTGATCTGGCGGCCCGGCCGCTTGACGTCTATCGAGCCCTCAGAAGTCTGAATCCATCACCTTATATGTACTTTTTCGACTTTGGCGATTTTCAGGTGGTCGGTTCCTCGCCGGAAGTGCTGGTGCGTGTGTCTGGCAACGAGGCCATGGTCCGGCCGATCGCCGGCACCCGCCCACGGGGCAAAACCGCTGAGGAAGACCGCCGTCTGGAAGCCGAACTCAAGGCCGATCCCAAGGAGCTGGCCGAGCACCTGATGCTGATTGATCTGGGCCGCAACGACATAGGCCGCATCGCGGCCACCGGCTCGGTGAAGCTGACCGATCGCATGGTCATCGAGCGTTATTCGCACGTCATGCATCTGGTATCGGAAGTACACGGCGAGCTGGCCGATGAGATGAGCGCGATTGACGTGCTGCGTGCCACTTTTCCGGCGGGCACACTTTCAGGCGCGCCAAAGGTGCGCGCCATGGAAATCCTCAATGAACTTGAGCCGGTTCGCCGCGGAGTCTACGCCGGCGCGGTCGGCCATCTGGACTGGCACGGCAATGCGGATCTGGCCATTGCCATCCGCACCGCCATCGTGAAGGATCAAACCCTGCATCTGCAGGCCGGCGCCGGCATCGTGGCCGACTCCGACCCGCAGGCCGAATGGGAAGAAACCATGAACAAGGGCCGGGCGCTGATCCGCGCCGTGGCCGAAGCAGGCGGAGGATTGCACCGATGAAGGTGCTGATGATCGACAACTACGATTCGTTCACCTACAACCTGGTGCAGTATCTCGGCGAGCTGGGCGCGGATGTGCACACCGTGCGCAACGACGCCATTGATCTGGATGGAATCGGCAAGCTCCGCCCGGATCGCATCGTGCTGTCGCCCGGACCGTGCACGCCCAACGAGGCCGGCATCTGTCTGGAAGTGGTGCGTGAACTGTCGGGAGTCATCCCGATCCTTGGCGTCTGTCTGGGTCATCAGGCCATCGGCCAGGCCTTCGGTGGTGAGGTGGTGCGTGCCCGGGAGGTAATGCACGGCAAAGTCTCAGCCATGCACCATACCGGTCAGGGCGTGTTTGCCGGGCTGAAAAACCCTTTCGAGGCAACCCGCTACCACTCCCTGATCGTTCGCCGCGAAAGCCTGCCGAGCTGCCTGATCGAGACAGCCTGGACCGAATGTGACGGTCAACGCGACGAGATCATGGGCTTTCGTCACCGTGAACTGCCGGTCGAAGGGGTGCAGTTTCATCCTGAATCAATTCTCACCGAGCACGGCCACGATTTGCTCAGGAATTTCCTGGAAATGTATCGATGAGCGCGATCAGACTGGCCTTGAGCGAGCTTGCCGACGGTCGTGATCTGGACGGCGAACGGATGACTTGCACGATGCGCGAGATCATGTCCGGTCAGGCCGACCCGGCCCAGATCGGCGCGCTGCTGATGGCGTTGCGCATCAAGGGCGAAACCGCCGCCGAGATTGGCGCGGCGGCCAGGGTCATGCGCGAGTTTGCCGAGCGCGTCGAAATTGATCGCGAGGGTCTGACCGATATTGTCGGCACCGGCGGCGACGGCAGTTCACTGTTCAACATTTCCACTGCCTCGGCTTTCGCCGCAGCCGCCGCGGGGGTGCGCATTGCCAAGCACGGCAACCGCTCGGTATCGAGCCAGTCCGGGGCGGCCGATGCGCTGGAAGCCGCTGGCTGTCGTCTGGACCTGAGCCCGTCCGAGGTCAAGACTCTGATCGACGAGCTGGGAGTGGGGTTTTTGTTCGCCCCCCAGCACCACACCGCCATGCGACATGCCATTGGTCCGCGCAAGGCACTGGGCCTGCGCACCCTGTTCAACCTGCTCGGTCCGCTGACCAATCCGGCTGCCGCACCCAACCAGGTGCTGGGCGTGTTTTGTCCCGAACTGCTGATGCCGCTCGCCGAGGTCATGCGCAGCCTTGGCAGTCGCCACGTGCTGGTCGTACACAGTGCCGACGGGCTTGACGAAATTTCCATCGCCGCACCGACCCGGGCGGCAGAGCTGAAAAACGGCGAAATTCGCGAGCTTGAAATTCGCCCCGAAGACTACGCCATCCGGCACGGCAGTCTGGACGACTTGCGGGTCAACGGTGCCGCCGAAAGCCTGGCCATGATCGAACATGCCCTGGGTGGTCAGCCCGGCCCGGCTGCCGATATGGTTGCGCTCAACGCCGGAGCGGCCATCCATGTGTCCGGCCAGGCCGATAGCCTGGCCGACGGTATCAACCAGGCGCGGGCCATCCTGTCCACCGGCGCCGGCCTGGAACGTCTGCGCCAATACGCCGCACGGAGCCGCGCGCTGTGAGTGCCGATATCCTCCAACAGATCCTGGCGGCCAAGGCCGATGAGGTTGCACGCCGCCGCTCCGATCGTTCGCTTGCTGAACTCAAAGCCATCGTCGCTGACATGCCGCCGACACGGGACTTTGCCGGCGAATTGAGAACCCGAGCCGCAGCCAGCAGTGATGCCGTTATCGCCGAGATCAAACGCGCCTCACCGTCGGCTGGCATCATCCGCCGTGATTTTGATCCGGCAAGCATCGCCCAAAGCTATCAGGCCGGTGGCGCAAGCTGTCTTTCGGTGCTGACCGATGAAGGTTTTTTTGGCGGTCAGACCGCCTTTCTGGTCGAGGCCCGCAAAGCCTGCCGCCTGCCGGTGCTTAGAAAGGATTTCATTATCGATCCCTGGCAGGTCATCGAAACCCGGGCCATCGGCGCCGATGCCCTGCTGCTGATTGTCGCCGCGCTCAACGACGATCAGCTCGCCGAACTGTCTGGGCTGGGCCGCGAACTGGGCCTGGCGGTTCTGGTAGAAGTTCACGACGGGGGGGAAATGGAACGCGCCCTGGCCGTCCCCGGTGATTTGATCGGCATCAACAATCGTGACCTGCACCGCTTCGTCACCGACCTGGGCACCACCTTGCGACTGGCGCCGATGGTGCCAAAGAGCCGCTTGATCATTTCCGAAAGCGGCATCCACACTGCGGCCGACATCCAGCGCCTGCAGGATGCAGGGATTGGCGCCTTCCTGATCGGCGAATCACTGATGCGTCAGACTGATCCCGGCCAGGCCCTGGCCCGGCTGATTGCCTGATTTACCCAATCAGCTTTCGGGCTCAAGGTGTGCAGGATCGCTGGCGACGGCGTGCAGCGTCAGGTCGAGTGCGGCCAGGCCGTGGCGTTTGAGGTCGATGTGGTGAGGGTCGAGCAGATGCATGCGCAGTGCGCCGGAGATGACGAAATGCAGGCTGCGCGCGCAGCTTTCGGGCTCCATGCCCGGGCGCAGGTGCCCCAATGCCGCAGCGTGTGCGAATGCGGCCAGGATACGGGCATGGGTCTTGTGCATGCCCGCCTTGCGCAGGTCGCTGATTGCATCGCCCTCGGCCGGGGTTTCGCAGCGCAGCTCGATCAGTTCGATCACGCTGCGCAGCCGCGGTGTGTCGGCCAGGTTGGCAAAGGAGGAGTGCAATAGATCGCGCAGGTCGCGCAGCGGCGTGCTGCCATCGGCACGCGAGACGCGTTCCAGGCCGTGGAAGAAAGGTACGCTGACGCGGTTGATGACCTCGTCGACCACTTCGGCCTTGTTCTTGAAGTGCCAGTACACTGCGCCTCGCGTGACGCCGGCACGGGTGGCAATGGCCTCCAGGCTGGTGCGGGCGACACCCAGTTCGAGCAGGCAATCTTCTGCCGCGTTGAGGATGCTTTCGCGCGTTTCCTGAGCATCTTCTCTGGTTTTGCGTACCATTGTCTAGTTCACCAATGAAATTGTGTTGCGAATGGTTCTTGACCAACATACATACATGTATGTATAGTACGCCGTCCAAACAGTGCATGTCCAGCGCCGGCTCTTTCCGGCCCGGGCGTTCTCCTTATTTCAGCCTCCAACAAGGTAGCCCTCATGGCCACGTTCCTCCGAAATCTCGCCCTGCCATTGATTGGCGTGCTCGCCATTGTCGTGCTGACTGCATGTGGCACGGAAGAGGTGGGCGGCCCACCGCCGCTGCCCGCCGTGACGGTCGCCGTGCTGGACGCGCAGGATGTAACGCTCACCCGGGAACTGCCGGGCCGCACCAGTGCCTGGCTAGTGGCTGAAGTCCGGCCCCAGGTCAGCGGCCTGATCAGCGAGCGCCTGTTTACCGAAGGCACCGAAGTCGAGGCCGGCGAGCCGCTGTATCAGATCGACGATGCTACCTATCGCGCCGCTGCCAACAGCGCCCAAGCCCAGTTGCGCCGTGCCGAGGCCGCCGCTGAGGCCGAGCAGCTACGTGCCGACCGGGTCGCCCAGCTGATCCGTACCAATGCTGTCAGTCAGCAAGACCTTGACAATGCCATGGCCAGTCTGCGCGTCGCCCAGGCCGATGTGGGTGCCGCACAGGCGGCGCTGGATGCTGCCAACGTGACCTTGGGCCATGCCATGATTGTCGCGCCGATCAGTGGCCGCATCGGCCGCTCCTCGGTGACGGCCGGCGCGCTGGTCACCGCCAACCAGCCGCAGGCGCTGGCCACGGTGCAGCAGCTTGATCCGATCTACGTCGACCTCACCCAATCCGCCAGCGAGCTGCTGGACCTGCGCCGCGCCCTGTCCGACGGCAGCCTGGAGAGCACCGATGGCATGCCGGTGACGATCCTGCTGGAGGATGGCAGTGAGTACGCGCACGCCGGCAGCCTCAAGTTTTCCGAGGTGGCCGTAGATCCCAGCACCGGCAGCTTTGCCCTGCGTGTCGAGGTGCCCAATCCCGACCACGTACTGATGCCAGGCATGTACGTGCGTGCGGTGATTGGCAGCGGCGTGCGCCAGGGCGCGATCCTGGTGCCGCAGCGTGGCGTGGCGCGAGATCCCAGGGGTAACACCAGTGTGATGTTGGTCAACGCTGAGGGCGTGGTAGAGAACCGGCCGGTGACGGTCAGCCGCACGATCGGTGATCGTTGGCTGGTCGAGTCCGGTCTGGCGGTCGGCGACCGGGTGGTCGTGGAGGGTCTGCAGAAGATCGAGGCGGGCGCGGCCGTTGACGTGACTGAAACCGTGAACGCCGCACCGGTCGGCCAGGAGTAAGCGTCATGGCGCGTTTTTTCATTGATCGCCCGATATTCGCCTGGGTCATCGCCATTGTTATCATGCTCGCCGGCACGCTGGCCATCACCGGCCTGCCGGTGTCGATGTATCCGACCGTGGCACCGCCGTCGGTCGAGATTCGCGCCCTGTACCCGGGCGCTTCGGCGCAGGTGGTCAGTGATTCGGTGACCCAGGTCATCGAGCAGAACATGACTGGTCTGGACGGGCTGATGTACTTCTCCTCGCAGTCCTCGTCCAACGGCATCGCCAACATTTCGCTGACCTTTGAAACCGGCACCGATCCGGATATTGCCCAGGTGCAGGTGCAGAACAAGCTTCAGCTTGCAATGCCGCTGCTGCCGCAGGAGGTGCAGCGGCAGGGCGTGAACGTGGCCAAATCCACTTCCGGCTTCCTGCAGGTGATCGGTTTCGTGTCCGAAGACGGCAGCATGGACCGGGTCGACCTCGCTGATTACGTCGGCGCCAACATCGTCGATCCGCTCAGCCGCGTGGACGGCGTGGGCAACATCCAGGTATTTGGCGGTCAGTACGCGATGCGCATCTGGCTGGATCCGAACAAGCTGCACACCTACACGTTATCGGTCGCCGAGGTCGTCGCCGCGATCCAGGGGCAGAACGCACAGGTGGCCATCGGTGCGCTCGGCGGCGCGCCGGCGATCGACGGCCAGATGATCAACGCCACCATCAATGCCCAGGACCGGCTGCAGACGCCCGAGGAGTTCAGCAATATCGTGGTGCGTGCGAACCCGGATGGCTCGGTGCTGCGCCTGGGCGAGGTCGCCCGGGTGGAAATGGGCACCGCGATGTACGAGTTCGATACCCGTTACAACCGGCAGCAGGCAACGGGTGTCGCCATCT
>CALEIM010000137.1 GCA_937876395.1 uncultured Wenzhouxiangella sp.
CGGCCAAATCAGCCGGGTGCAGGTGCTTCAAAGACTGACCGAACTGCGCATGGACTTCTACCAGGTTGAGTCGGAGAAGGACTTGCCGGAATCCCTCGACGGGATGTGGCGGCGCCTGGCTGACGAGGAAATGGCTGAACAGGAAAACGACAAGAAGAACAAGAAGAACAAGGCGGTGTAGAAGCGAGCCAATGGGTGGCAAGCGCCGCATTCAAAGACAAGGCCCAACCGTTGATCGAAAGCTTGTCGGAAACGGCTGACTGGAATGATTCGCCCCCGCCCGTTGTTCCGCGCTCGTGATCGGAACTTGACATTGTCCGGCCAATGGCCGTACAATAGTGACTGCCCAAATCAACCGACCAGCCATGACCACCCGAACTCGCAAGGACAGAATCGAATTTCGCACCACCGCAGAGGTGCGTCAGTTGATCGAGAGCGCGGTCAAGGTCACTGGCGGCAATTTGACTGATTTTGCCGAACTCAGCCTGACCGTGGCGGCGCAGCGGGTGCTGGCCGACCGTGATCGCTTTGCCTTGTCGTCCCAGGCCCTGGCTGAATGGGAAGCCATCAACAGCCGATCGGCCAGGGATCTGCCCGGGCTGCGCAAACTGATGGAACGCCCTTCGCCCTTTGCCGGGTGAAGTATTTTGCCCCGGCGCCGCTGGAGCGCCATCATCAACTTGACCATTTTTCCTGCCGTTCTGTTGAGCAGACTGAATGGCTGGTTCGATACGCCCGTCAGTCCATCGCATCGGCCAGCACGAGAGTGTTCGTGGTCACCCCGGTTGGCAGTCCATCGATAGCGGCCTACTACGCCTGGTCGATGGCCCGGATTGAGGTGGCCGATGCACCGCCGAGATTGCTCAAGGGCAGCGGTCGCTATCCGCAGCCCGTGGCACTGCTGGCCAGGCTCGGTGTGGACCGGGAGCATGAAGGCCGCGGTCTGGGTGCCGGCCTCTTGCAGGACGTCGTTGCCCGTGTCGCGTCAATCAGTCAACACATTGGCTGCCGTGGATTGCTAGTTCATGCAGAATCCGAACGAGCGCGGGACTTCTATCGCCACCTCATACCCGAATTTGAAACCAGCCCTACCGACGACCTGCACCTGGTTCTCATGCTCAAGGACATCCGTCAAGCACTGGCCAATTCCTGACTCTGGCATCCAGCAGCATCTTGCCACGAACGTCAGGTATATACCCCGGCCAGCCGTGCAACCACGGCTAAACCCGCTCCTGCAATGGGCGCAGCCAAGCTACCTCGACGCTGCTCGCAGGAGCGGCTTCAGCCGCGACAGGCAGTGCAGAAATGCCGGATCGCACACAGCGACTCGCCGCATCGCCGGACTGAAATCGTCTTCTGAAAAGAATGTTGGTCGATGGTGGCATGATTGCGGCGTTTTGTACGTATAGGCTGGCAGGGGATTAGAGGGCCCGGCGAAGTACCGGGTCTGCCAGTTTTTCATAGGAGAGTCTACGTGTTCAAAAACAACCCACATTGCTGGCGAGCGATTGCTGCCGGCGTGATCATGACAACCGGTGCGACATTTTCCGCCCAGGCGGAAATCCTGACCGATGAAGCACGCTTCGAGGCGGGCGAGCTTTCGGTGGTCAACAGGGTCGAATCCGACCGCAGTTCTGATTGGTCCGATGCCGATATCGACCGTGATGAGCCCTTTGTTCTGGCCGGATCCCGGCCGGCTGCAGCACGCGCGACCTACAGCGTTGGCCCGGGTCCAGGCTGTGATTTCCCCAGCCTCAATGCGGCGCTGGCTGTTGCCGGCGATGGTGATGTCATCAATCTGACCAATGGCAATGGCTATGCGGGGCTTACATACGAGATCTTACACCGGCCCGGAACGCTGACCATTCGCGGCGGTTTCAGTGATTGCAGCCAGCCGGTGCCTGATGCAGGTCGGACCACCCTTGATGCGGATGGAGCAGGTCGGGTGTTCTACATCGAAATTGCCGGCAACTACTCGGGTGACCCCATGGAGGTCAACCTTGAGCGGCTGACGATTACCGGCGGGGACACAACCGGTTCGTTTGGCGGTGGTGGCGTGCTGGTCTCCGGTCGTGCCGGCAAGCTTTCGGTCAATCTGCGCAATGTATGGGTAGAAAACAATGTTTCCAGCAGCGGTGGCGGGGGCGGCGTCAAGGTGCGTATCAATGGTCCGCGTGATGGCTCAGGCACCTTGTTGACGATAGACAATGACAGTGCCCTTGTCAGCAATTCCACCAGCGGCAATGGTGGTGGTTTGAGCTGTGAAAGCCTGGCTGGCAGTACGGGATCGACGCTGATCCGATTGGGCCATTTTCCGATGGTTGGCAACGAGGCCGAAAACGGCGGCGCGCTCAGTAACGAATCCTGTGGGCGAATCTTCCATTATCCCGGCTACTTTCTGTCTGGCGTCCTTGGCAATGTGGCCCAGGACGCCGGCGGCGCTTTCTATGTGGAAGGCGATGGTGCCAATCTGGTAGTTCGTGGCGACAGCTTTCTGGGATTAGGCGAAGAGTCCAATGGTGCCCTCATATCGGGTAACACAGCCAGAATCGGTGGTGCCTTGTATGCCCGAGATGACTCCTACGTCAGTTTCCTGGACAGTACCCTGAACAACAACTCGGCAGAAGATGCTGGCGGTGCACTTTACGCCAATGCCGGGTCGGCCGTGGTCAATGTGCGCCGGATCAATCAGAGCCAGCCGTGTGGCGAAGCACCAGCGCTCGGTACCGCGCGATGCAGTAGAGTCCTCGGAAACAGCAGCCCGATCGGTGCCGCTTTCTATGCCCGCAACGATGCGACCATCAACGTCAGTCAAACCCGCGTCGAGAACAATGACGGAGATACGCTGGCCCATGTCAGTGGAGCGGGTCCGGGCACCATCAATATGGAGTCCGTTTTATTCACCGGGAATACCGCCGAGCGTGCTTTTGAGGCGATCAACGGTTTGATTGATCTGCGCTGGAGCACGATGGTCGATAATGATTTTTCCTGGGCTTTGCGCGCGGTCACCGGTCATCAATCACACAATGCGCGCATCAATGCCTATAGCAGCGTGCTGTGGGAAACCGGCACTCAGATTTCCCTGATGCAGAATGACTCGGTATCCATTTACGCTGATTGCCTGATCGGCTGGGTACCGCCGGCGGACGCCGACTTCACTGGTGCTTTTCGATACCGTCATGTGGATCCAGAGTTCGCCGATCCGGCCGATGGGAATTTCCGTCTCGGCATGACCTCGCCGGCGATTGACTTCTGTGACGGCTATTTCGACCCGCAATTTCCGGATCTGGATGGCAATGAGCGCGGCCAGCCCCACCAGGGGCCGCCGCTTTCGCCCGGTGGAGCCGGCGAGGGCGATTATGATCTGGGTGCCTATGAGGCCGGCTGGCTGAGGGATGAAATGTTCCGGGATCGCTTTGAAGCGCTCTGACGATTGATGTCGGCCCCGGCGACAGCAGGCGTGCAGTCGCCGGGACCCGGTTATTCGCGCACCGGTTTACCGGGGGACAATCGCGTCAACGCGCAGTAGCTTGCGGATGCGCTGGCTGGTGGTGGTGGGCAGTTGCGCGCGGCGGGCGTATTGGGGCCAGTCGAGCAGGCGGTCGCGGACTTCGGAAAAAATCACGCGCTCGCGCCCGCGTTTGAGGCCGGCAGCAGCGGCCAGGGCGCGGAAATCCTCGTAGCTGAAATCATCGCGTCGACCATTGAGCGTCATTTGGTGACGAGACGTCCAGGCGCCGGCGGGGTTGTGGCTGAAGGCAAGATCAAAGGCCGGGGAGAGCTGCCAGCGCCCTTGTTTGTCCATGAGAAAGGCGATGTTCTTGACGTGATCGTCCTGATTGCGGCCCAGCACGTTGAATACAGCGCGGCGATAGAACTGCTCGGTCTCGTCCATGGACAGCTTCAATTGACGCATCACATGGAAAGCCTGCTCGTAGCTGTAGGCGCCGGGCAGGTTGTAGTCGAAATGAGCCATCGCGCAAAGCGACTGCATGTGCAACTTGTCGCCGTCGGGTGTGCGATCAAAGCGCCGGGTCATGAAGTGTCGGCGTCCACCTTCTTCCAGCAGGCGGCATTCGGTCATGTCAATGCCTGCGTCCGCAGCCATCAGATGGTATGCAAATTCGATGGCTCCGTAACCCTGAGGGTCATCCAGTTCGCGGTCACGGTTGCCGCTGACGCCGTCAAATTTCAAAAGCCAGTGCTCAAAACCACTGCCGGGTTTGATCTGGCCGGATCGAACTTCGCCGGTGTTCGGATTCCAGGCAATTACAGCTTTGGCGCGCGCACCGCCGGCCGAAGTTCCGACTCTCAGAATGTCGGCCATGGCCTGATCATTCGTTTCATCGGAAAAGCTGGTTTCAAGGGCATGGCGATCGCTGAGCACTTTCGAGGCCAAATCGACCAGCGCGTCAATCTCAAGCTGCCTGGATTGGTGCGCTTCGGGGCCAATGCGCGGCTCGAATTCCAGTGCGCCCATGCCTCGACGACCGGTGTAGCAGAGTCTTTCTATTGCATTCATGGAGCCTGGAGAACGGCCCTGTTGCGCCAGCCAGGCATTAATGAGCCGGTGTCCGAAGCGGTCCGGCAGGGAATCAGCCAGCAGGCCGGGCAGTCCATGAAAGGTCTGATACGACAGTTCGGGGAAGCGATATACGCGTCTGGACAGCGGCATGGTCAAGGGCGCCACTTCAACCGAGCTGTCAACAAATTTGGGTGCGTATTCAAATGCTGCAAACTGCTCATCGTTGGCCAGCGCGACTGCAGCAATGGTGCGGCCCCACAGCCTGACTTCCGCAACGGTGCTCATTCGGGATCGCCCCAGCTCCAGGTGCCGTCCGCCTCAGCGCTGCGCTCCTGTTC
The DNA here is from genome assembly GCA_937876395.1 of uncultured Wenzhouxiangella sp. Lineage (GTDB taxonomy): Bacteria > Pseudomonadota > Gammaproteobacteria > Xanthomonadales > Wenzhouxiangellaceae > Wenzhouxiangella. The sequence continues at coordinate 4,864 of CALEIM010000137.1, forward strand.
ACTTCGACGTACCCTTTGCGGCGTTTTCCCGGCCTGCTTGAGCAAGTCCATGGGGCCAACGGTCCGGGCCGGAATCATGGCATCAAGCGCCGGTATGAGTTCAAGTACGCGCAGCAGACGAATCAGACTGGTCAACTGAGTTGATTGGCCGGCCTCGACTCGCTCGACCGTTCGCTTGCCGACGCCGGCGCGGTCCGCCAGCTCGGCCTGGGTGAGGCGCAGGGCCAGTCGGCGGTCGGTCAGCCGCTGGCCAAGTTCACCAAGTATTGCTTCGTCAGTCCAGTTTGTCTCGATCATTTACTCGCCTTAAGTGACGAAATACAGTGCAATTATACCTTTATTCGTGCTTTATGGCGAGTTATGTTGGCTGGGCGTATGGCGATTGGATGGGTTTGGGTCGGTGGAGGTGATGTCAGGGCCGGGTTTGCAGCCACTGCTGCAGTTGGCGGGTAATTTCATCATCGGGTTCGAGCCTGGCCAAACGCTCGACCAGCCGCCGCGCTGATTGAACCTGCCCGGTTTGGGCCTCATGAATAGCCAGCGTGGACAGCGATTCGCGGTGGTATGGGTGGCGCTCCAGCGTTTGTTCGAGCTGATCGGTGGCGCGCCCGATCTGGCCGAACTCATACCGGGCGACTGCCAGCACATAGCCGTAGTGGGGGTTCTCCGGTGCCAGTTCGGCGGCTTGTTCGAGTGATTCCAGGGCGTGCTCGCCTTGCTGCTGACGGATCAGCGAAAGTCCCAGGGCGTGGTGCAGGTCGGCTGAATCGGGCACTTGTTCCAGACCGTCGCGCAAGCTGGCTTCGACTTGCTTTTCGCCAGCCTGGCTGCGTTTGAGTTCGGCCAGGTTAATCCAGGCCTCGACCGATTCTTGATCCAGATTCAGGGCCTGCAGGTAGGCGTTTTCAGCCGTCTGAAAATCGCCGCGGCGGGCGTGCAGATTGCCGAGACGAACGCGCGCTTCGGGACGGTCGGCGTTGAATTCGAGTGAGTGCAGGTATTCGTCCAGCGCGCTATGAAAGCGGCTGCGTTCGCTGGCCGACAGCATGGCTTCGGGCGCGCCGGACAAGGCTGCGGCGGCTTCGATGCGTACCGCAAGCATCGGGTCATCGAGAAGCCTGGTCAGATGACGACGACGCAGTTCGGGTTCAGCCTCGGCCAGCACTTCGACGGCGGCCAGGCGGACCAGCGGATCGGGGTCGTTCAAGGCCTGAATGGGAAGATCGACCAGGGCAGGCGTGAGCCACGGGCTGAGCGCGGCCAGGGCGCTGGCCCGAACGATGGCGGGCTGGTCGCGGTTTTCAATCACCCCGCTCAGCTCGGCACGCACGCCGGGCGCGCCATCGGTCGCGCCGGCGAAGGCTTGAATAAAATCACGCGACTGATCCGGGCCTTGCGGGAACCAGTCGGTCAGATGGGTCTGAGCCCATTCGGGCGTTTGCTCGCTGTGGCAATCGGTGCAGGCGTTGGCCACGCCATGGCTGATGGAAAGATCCGGTCGTGGAATGCGAAAGGCGTGATCGTGGCGCGCATCGATCTCCATGAACGTGACTTGAGGCATGTGGCAGTCGGTGCACTGACTGCCTTCACTGCCGGGCGGGTGATGGCTGTGGGCTTCCGTGTCAAAACGCGCCGGCAGGTGACATTGGGCGCAGACCGCGTTGCCGGGTGCGCGCAGCTTGAGCGAGTGCGGCTGGTGACAGTCAGAGCAGGTCACGCCGGCCTCGGCCATGCGGCTTTGCAGGAAAGGCGCCCAGTTGAAAACTTCGCCAAGCATCTGGCCGTCGGGGTGAAAATCGGTCGGGCCGAGCAGGCTGGGGCGATGCGTGTCGAGCAGCGAGCTGCCGTGGATGCGGTCACCGGTCAGCCGGCTGGCTCGGGCATGGCATTGGCCGCAGGCGTCAATTTCGGTCTGACTGGAGCGCGGCTGGCTGCGCCGGGCGATGCCGTTTTCCGGATCCATCAGCCAGGCCACGCCGCGGCGTTCGTTGAACTCGATTTCCAGCGCCGGACCTGATTCTTCCGCAGCGCCGGCCAGTGCCCATTCCAGATGTTCCCGACCCGGCCCGTGGCAGGCCTCACAGGCGACGTTGATTTCGGACCAGGTGGTGGCAAAGCGGTCGTTGGTCGGGTGGTAGTTCTTTTCCAGATTGGTTGAATGGCAGTCGGCGCACATGTAGTTCCAGTTCTGGTTGCGGCCGGTCCAGTGCAGCGGGTGATCGGCGCGGACTTGCTGGTCCGGATAGAGATGAAACCAGCGCTGGCCGCCGGTATTTGCAGGCCGGTTGTCCCAGGCGATGCCGAGCGCCTGCAGTTGCTGCGCCGGGCGCTCTATCTCAAGGTGGGCCGCAAGCTCCAGCGCGTGCGGTTCACCATCGCCCGGAACGACGTGTTCAAACCGCGCGTCCGCCTGCCCGCCAGCCTCGCCAGCCGCGTGGCCCGCGAGGCGGACAAGGAGCAGCTCCTTAAGGAGCTGCAGGCGGTCGACGCGCTCAAGGACATCGGCTGGGCTCAGGACCCGGACAAGACCGTCACGCAGTACGGCCCGCAGCGCGTGCTGGACATCGTGGCTTACGCCCGCATCCTGCAGGCGCGGGCCGAGCAGGCAGTGGCGGCGTTGCAGAAAATGGCGTCTGCAAACGCCAGTGTCATCCGCGATGGGCAGGAGCAGCGCAATGCCGTGCTCGCGCAGCGCCTCCGGCACCGCC
>CALEIM010000138.1 GCA_937876395.1 uncultured Wenzhouxiangella sp.
CGGCGGCCAGCGCCAGCAGCCGGCCGTCGGTGATCAGGCCCAGTGCTTCGACTGCGTCGAGCACCAGGTCAGGCCCGAGCTGCGCGTAGGGACGCGTTGAGTCCATTGAATTACTCATGGCAGCGGCCTGAAACAAAACCGTATGCCGGTCGTGGGCGATATCGTATGATGGCGGTCATGGGGGGTGTGGTCAATTTGGTTTGTGTATGGCAAGAGTGCGTTCATTGGCGAGGATTGTGGCATGAATATGCGCCGGTTCGGGAAGGTACTCGGCCTTGCGGCCCTTCTGGCCGGCGTTTCAGCCTGGTCGCTCGAACCCAGCGAGGAAGCCGATCAGGAGGAGCGTGAGCGCGCCGAGCGCCGCGCCCGGCAGCAGCAGCTTATAGAGGTTTCCTGCCGCGATGAACAGGGCCGGCCTGAAAGCTGGCTGGATCTGACCCATTCCTACATCAACGAGCACCTGTGCGAACCGGCGGCCTGGTTTGACGGCTTTTTTGGCGATCCGCGTACGCTGGAGGAAAATCCGGTCGGCAGCTTTATCCGTCTGCGCAACTCGGGCCGCTGGGACGAGACCGAGGGCTGGCGCTATCGGCTCGGCGTGCGCGCCAACCTGATTTTGCCGCGTCTGTCTGAGCGCGTGCGCCTGCTGGTTGCCCGTGATGAAGAGCTGGAAGGTGATTATGCCGATACCGGCGCGTTCGATGACCCGGAAGATCGCACCCGCCTGGGCCTGCGCTATATCGCCAGCGAGCGCGCCCGCAGCCGCTTTGACGTGGACGGCACCGTTCGCCTCAACAGCGGCGCGCTCAACCCGCGCATTCGCGGCCGTTATCGCTACATCCGCGGGCTGAGCGACCGCAGCCTGGGGCGCTTCACCCAGTCGGCTTTCTGGGAACGCGAAGAAGGCTTTGGCCTGACCTCGCGCGTCGACTGGGAATGGCTGCCCAGCCGCGATCGTCTGGTTCGCTGGAGCGCGCGCGGCACCTGGTCGGAAGAATCCGACGGCATCGACTGGCGCACCGGCCTGGTCTCTTTTCGTCAGCTCGACACCAAAAGCGCGCTGCGTACTGAAGTCGGCGCCTGGGGCTTTACCGAGCCGCACTTTGAAACCGAGGAATATTTTGTAGCTGTACGCTATCGGCGTCAGTTTCTGCGCCATTGGCTGTACTACGAGATTGAACCGGAACACGCCTGGCCGATGGATTTCGATACCGGCGAGCGGCGCAGCGACTGGCGACTGACGTTCACCATCGAAATCCAGTTTGAAAATCAGCGCTCGCGCCAGCATCGCCTGCAGCGCTACCTGGGGGATGAGGAAGTCGATCTCGAACAATGGGAGGATCAGCCGATCCCGGTTGATGCTCCCGGCCATCGAGTTGACGATCCGGTGCTCCAATCAGACGATGATGATTCCGATCCTGACCCGGAGGGCGGCGACTGAGCCGCCCGGTCCAAATTCGGGGCTATTGCTCGAAGCGGTCGCGGAAGATGGCCGGCTCCCCGAGTTTGCCGGTTGGGCCGGCCCAGAAGCCGCCGGTCAGAGTCCAGCTTCCACCGCTCAAAGCCGTGGCGCCGGTGGCGTCGTGTTGACCAATGGTGCCGACCAGTTTCCAGCCGCCGCCGGCTGAAAATGTGGTGCCGCCGGAGTCAATGGTCCACCAGGGAATGGAAAAAGCCAGCGCCGAGCCGCTGGCCAGCAGGGCTGAGGCAGCGAGCAGGGTAGTGATGCGTTTACGGTTCATGTTGGTCTCCATACGTTTACTGATTTGATGACAGCCCGGTGCGGCCCGTTAGCAAGTCCTCAAGCCTTGCCAGGCGCTGTTCCAGCTTGATATTGTCCTCGGCCAGTTCACGCAGTTGGTCCGACTGTGCTTTGAGCATGGCCACTTCAGCGCGCAGCCGGGCGTTTTCAGCCTCCTGCCGGGCGTACAGGCCCTGAACTGCCGCCAGAGAGATGCCGGCCAGATTCATCGGGCTGATGCGCAGTTCATCCTCGCCCAGGCCAAAGATCCGGTGAAAGTCCTGAGCCATCGGGCCCATATGGCGGATTGACTCATCCTGACTCTTGTAGCTGAATTCACTGACGGGCATTTGCAGCACGCGATCAAGAACGTTGGCTGGATCAACCGGATCAATCGCGGTCTTGGCATTGCGATCGCTGACCGACAGCCAGCCGCTGCCGCCGGCGGCCAGCTCCACCCCAGAGGCTGTGCCTTCACCGGTATAAAAACGCACGGCCGCGGCTGCCCCGACTACAAACTGGTTTGGGCCGGTGCTGGCCAGGCCATCGGCAGCGCTGCCGTCGCTCCAGACAAAGCTGTTGTCGTGCAGCGCCTGCGCACCGGAGCCGAAGGCCACGCTGTTCTCGCCGCTGGCAGTGTTGTTGGCACCGCCGCCGATAAAGCTGTTGTTGCCGTTGGCGGTATTGGTTAATCCGCCGACAACGGCACCTCGACGGCCGTTGGTGGTGTTTTTCTCCCCGCTGACAACAACACTATCCCAGCCGTTGGCGGTATTATCCCAGCCGCCAAAAACAGCGGTTCGCAGATCGCTTGCGAGGTTGCCCTGCCCGCCGGTAACGACGCTACCGTTGCCCTCGGCGATGTTTCTGACCCCGCCGACAACCGCGCTCCGACTGCCGTAGGCCTCATTGGGAAACGATACTCCACCACCGCCGCCTATGAAACTGCCGGTTCCCGTAGCTTGATTCCCCATGTAGCCGGTCACCACGATTCCGGCCACCCGCAGCGGCACATCAGTTGTGTTGGTGCGGATGCCGACATTGCCGCTGGCGAAATAAGTGTCAGTGCCGCTACGGTTCCAGTGCGAGTCGCCCGGCGGGCCTTCCGGCCCTTGATTGCCGTCCAGTGCGTACATTGCCACGGGTGTGGCGTGAACGGCCTGGCGGGGTTGCAGCAGTTGGCCGTCAACGTGGATTTCCAGCCAGCGCGGGGTGCCGTCGAATTGCGCGCCGAAGTCCAGTTCGGCCTGGAACAGGCCGTTGGTGACCGACACGTTGTTCAGTGTTTCCGGCACGCCAAGCGGGTTGCCGCCGGTGGCGGCGTCATACAGACGGATTTCCAGGTCCACGCTGCCGGTATAGGGGCCGTGTGAGTCCTGTAGTTGGCCCTGATAGGTAAATGTATTTGCTGCCAGTGCCGGCAATGTCAGCGTTGAAATAAGAGCCATCAGGACTAGACGCATAGCAAACTCTCCGTACAGCGATAAATATCATCAACTGGCAAACACACACCCTCAGTTGCAGGCGGTGCTGGCATTCGTGCCGTTGCTGAGCGGGGTCCATGAGCCGCCGGCTATGTTGTAGGCGCAGCGCAGGCCGTCGCCGGTTCCTGTGAGTTTGTTGCCAATGTAGCGAAGAACTGAGTGGCTCACCGAGATGGCGCCGCTGGCGGTCAACTCGAACATGTAGGCGCCGGTAGTGGAGCCGACCCGGATTTCCGAATGGCTCAGAAAGGCCAGGCCGTTCTGGGCGAGCGTGATGGCGCGATGGCCGCCGCATAGGTGGCTGTTGCGAACTTCCGCGCCCGATTGGGATAAATACATCCCGAATCCTGTGCCGCTGGAGTCAAGGCAGCTCACCATACTCGTCTGGCTGCCGCCGAGGAAAACGGAATCCTCGATCAGTGGATTGGGGTAAGGGGTGCCCGAGCCAACCGATGTCAAGGCGGCGTTGATCGTGGTTCCAAAGCCGGTCACGCCATAGGCCTTGAAATAGCTGTCGCGAATCGTCGGTTCGGCGTTGTTGAGATAAATTCCGTAGCGTCCGCCGCCGCTGCGCGCTCCGCTGACGGTGATGTGCACGTTGTCGATCAGCGTTGCGCGCGAGGCGCCGGTCAGGTACAGACCGATGGCCTGGGCGTTGGTGCCGGTGTTGGTGACACCGATGTCGCTGATGGTGCCGTTGTCACCAATGGCGACGGCCGCGCTGGTGTTGGTGGGGCTGGTGCCACTTTGCGTTGAGCGGATAACTGTGGTGTTCGGCCCTGAGCCTTTAAGGTGGACCCAGGCCGGGATGGTCAGGCGCGAGGTTTCGGTATACACGCCAGGTCCGACCCAGACCAGATAGCGGTTTGCCGCAGTGGCGCCGGAAATACTGTTCAAGGCGGCGGCCACCGAGCTGAAGTCGGCTCCGGACGTGGCCACGGTGATGACGTTCTGGTAGTTGCCACCGCCCGCGCTGCCGTTGAGTGCATACAGGGCCAGAGGAGCTGCGTTGACCCGCTGGCGGGGCAAAAGCGGCGTGCCGGACACCCGCGGTTCGATGTAGACCGGCTGGCTGAAATCGACGCCAGCCGCGTTGAGATCAACCTGAAACAGGCCGCCACTGACGCTGACGTTGTTGACGTTTACCGTGTGGATCGCACTGCCGCCAACGGCTGAGGAATAGAAGGCAAACGTCATGTTGACCGTGCCGGTGTAGGGGCTGCCTGCTTGTTCGAGCTGGCCCTGGTAGCTGATCGGGGACTGGGCAGCGGCGCAGGAAAGCCACAGCCCGCCGACCAGAATCGCACAGATGGACTTGAACATGATGATCTGAACCCTCGTGATTGTTAAGCGTGTCAGGAGGGCTGATTATTGGCAGCAGGCGCCGTACAGGCTTGATGATGGCTTGAAGATTGGCTGAATATTTCCTGACCGGGCCGGGATGACGGGCATTTACTGGCCAAAGTTGGGCGGCAGCGGTGTTGCTGCTGCCGCCCAGGTGGATCAGCACCCGGTCGGCTGTCAGTCCAGGGCGGAAATGTGGCGCTCGAACAGGCTGTGGATATCTGTGCGGGCCTGTGCCGCGGTCATTTCACCGGATTGACCAAATTCGTCTGCCATGGCAAACAGGCGCATGATCAGCGATTCACCGTCGATGGATGTGCGCAGCTTCAGGCGGTCATGGGCTTCGAAGCGTTCGTCCCAGGCCGCGCGGACCAGTGCCCAGAACTCGGCGGTGGCCTGCCAGTAGTCGTCGCCGGCGGAAAAATCAAAACCGGAAATGCGCTGATAGCGGTTGACGCCGATTTCGCGGGCCAGAAATGCCCGGTCAGGATCAAGGCGGCCGTTTTCGTCAGTGACGGTCTTGAGATTATCCTGTTCGTGGGTCCAGCCGGTGGGCAGGATGGTGTGTCGGTTGGTGCCGAGCAGTACGTTGTAGTCGTCGCGGACGCTGAACTCGCGTCGCGGCAGGGGGCGGCGTGTCTCGGAGCCTTGCCAGACCGAATAGCCCGGTCGGTGCTGCCACTGGCCGATGGACTCATAGCGCGGTGAATCGTCCACCTGGAAAACGGCCTGGGTCCACTGGCCCTCAACGGCTTCGGGTTCGAGCCGCAGGCGCTGCCAGACGCCGTGGCTGACGTGCTGATGAAGATCGGTGTCCTCGTAGCGCCAGTCCTGGCGCCAGTGCTTGGTGACGATCGGCTCGCTGAGTTCCCCATCCTCGCCCTCGATCACCATTACCAGAATATGCTGCAGACTGACGAACTGCGGTTTGTCCGCGATCACATAGACGTACTCGGTGCCCCAGGAGCGGTATGGCCGGGACGGTGTGAAGTCGGCCGCAAAGCCGATTGTTTCCAGGAAGTCAAAACTGACCCGGTAAGCGCCGGCCATGGCCAGGATGGCGCGCCGGTCGCGTTCAATCGGGTCCAGTCCGTCGGTCTGCAGGGCCTGCCAGGCGGCGGTGGGCTGGTTGACAGTTCTCGGCAGCGGACCCTCGGTGGTGCCGCCGCGCGGTGCCATGCCGGCGGTGTCAACAAAGGGCCAGGCGAACAGATAGTCAATGTCCTTGCTTGATGCGTCCGGGCTGTCGGACAAGGCTGGTGTGGCAAGGGTCAGCAGCAGCGCGGAAATGGCGAAAGAGACGGCATGTTTCATATTGATTGACCTGTTGTTGTGCAGAAATGAAAAAGCTGCGCCCCCGGCGCAGATGGAATGCATGGTCATAGCTGCCAGCTCAGGCTGATGCCTGCGTTGAAGCCAGGCTGGGTGTAGCGGTCGAGCCCCGGATCGGTGGCGCTGCGCCCGCGCACGCTCGACCAGGCCCAGACCTTGCGATCGGTCAGGTTGAACAGGCCAAGCTGCAAACGGGCGCGCTCGCTGATTTCCCAGCCGGCCAGCAGATCAAGCGTCAGATAGCCTGGAGCCTGGAACCCGGCTGGATCGGCGACCGCGCTTTTCCCTTTGACGGCGGTGGCTACCAGCTCCACGTCCAGCGGCAGGTTTTGCGGCAGCCAGCGCAGGCCAATCACGCCTGTCAGCGGCTCAACGCTGTCGAGCGGACTGCCGACCAGCCGATTCTCACCCTGCGACCAGGCGGCCGCAGCACGTATCTGAAAGGCGTCCAGCGCAGATAAAAACTGCCCCGGATTGAGCGTGGCGGCGGCTTCGATGCCTTCAATCCGGACTTCAGTCAGGTTTTGCGACTGGAAGACCAACAGCCCGGTGCTCGGGTCGACGCCCAGGCTGACGAAGCTTTCGATGAAGTCGTCGTAATTGTTGCGATAGGCCGACAGGCTGAACTGGCCCCAGTCGGAATGACCACGTACCCCCAGCTCCCAGCCGCGTGAGCGTTCCGGCTTCAGGTCAGGATTTGGAATCGCGGTATAGCCAAACTGGAGGTTGGTAAAGCCGACGTTGACATCACTGTAGGGCGGCGAGCGGAAGCCGTGCGCATACTGCGCAAACAGATCAACTTGTTCATTGAGTGAATAAATTGCACCAAGGCGCGGCGTGACACTGGTTTCTTTCACATGTGCAGGGATGAAGCCGGGGTTGTCTTCGATAAAAATGGTATCGAGCTCGGGATCCAGATCGTAATAGTCGACCCGAACACCGGGGATCAGCTTGAAGCGGCCATTGAAGGCAATCCGGTTTTCAAGATAAAGACCGATTTCCAGCGCCGTGCTGTTCGGGAAATCACGCACCGGAAAATCGTCCGGGCCGACCGTGCTGCTGATGCTGCCGTCACGAAGATCGCGCTCAAAGCCGCGGCGTTGCTGCTCGGTCCGGGTTTCATGGAACTCGATACCGCCGACCAGATCGTGGGCTATGCCTCCGGTCTTGAACAGCCAGCGTGCGGTGGCCTCGGCGCCCAGGATGCTCTGTTCAAACACGGCGTGGCGATAGCGCTCGACGGGCGAAGCCTGGCCGTAGACCACGGTGGTGCGCTGTTCGATCGTGTCCTGCTCTGTATGCGCATCCTGATGGTAGGCCGTCCATGAGAAATGGTCGGCCCAGCCGGGCTCGTGCAGCTCCTGGTCCAGGCTGATGCGGCGACGCTGGCTGCGGTCGTCGCCGTTGAGAACGGAGGTTTCCACCCGATAAGGGAAGCCGTAGACTTGCGTGAAATCCTGACTGCCGACCAGATTGAGCACATCGGTCCGGCTGTCGGTTTGATTCTGCTCCAGGGTGAGCCGCCACGGTTTGTCGCTGCCTTCATCAAGCAGCAGCTTGGCCAGAATATTGCGGCCTTCGTAGTCGTGCGGGTTTGGTTTGTTGCGCGCCGGTCCGGTGCCGCCGACTTCTCCCTGATTGCTGACTTCATGGCCGCGCCGCTGCACCCACTGGATTGATCCGGAAAGCCGCTGGCCGCGCCCAGCCATGGTGGCTGTAGCCACCCAGCCCTCGTCAGCCGAGTGGTAGCCTGCGCGCGTTCGCACGGTGGCATCGTGGGCGGAGTCGGCCAGCCAGTCAGCCGGATCCTTGGTGGTCAGCGCAACCACGCCGGCCAGCGCGCTGGAACCAAACAGACTTGAGGCCGGGCCGCGCACAATTTCAACCTGCTTGAGCGAGTCGGTGTCGATGAAGTTGCGCGCCGCGTTGGCAAAGTCGCCAATGGCAAAGCCATCAGGAACCGGCACACCGTCGACTGCAACCTGAACCCGGTTTCCGCCCAGGCCGCGAATCTGGAAGCCGGCCAGCCCGAAGCGCTGGCCCTGGAAGGGGACGGTCACGCCGGGGATATAGCGCACCATGTCGCGGATGCTTTCGCTGAGCGTGCGAGCAATTTCCTCGTCGCTCACGACTGTCACCGTCGCCGCGATGTCTGTGACGGGGCGTTCACTCTTGGCAGCCGTAACCGTCATGGTTCCAAGTTCGATTGAGCTGCTCTCGGCAGCCGCGGTAAAGCTGATGGCGAGCAGCAAAGCCGCGCCCAGCCAGCGAATGAAGCAGGTCATGAATGACTCCTGTTGTCCATTCGGGTTGGCTGGCCGCCAGGGAACCGAAGTTCTCTGGGCGGTTGGCTGGCCCTGATTTAATTATTTGGTCAGAATGAGTTTGCCGTTGCGGGTGATTTGCAGCTGGTAGAGCTCGCCGTGGTGTTCAAGCCAGACCTTGTTTTGCGAGCGGGTAAGCCAGTGCACGGGTATGACGTGACTGACCGCTGAATCGACCGCGCTTTGCGGTACCGGTCTTTCTGGGTAAGTGCCTCTCATTCGCAAATAATAACTATTCGCATTATCGAGGTCAAGGCTGATTTCGCGCTCCCTTGATTATCATTGCCCCGGGCCCAACAATGTCGGGTGACGCTTGATACCAAAGGTGTAGTTACTGATGTCCCTTGCCCCCGCCGTACGTGAAAAAATCGAAGCCCAGATCGCATCCCACCGGGTGGTGCTCTACATGAAGGGCACGCCGCAAATGCCGCAGTGCGGGTTTTCGGCCAAAACGGCGGGTATGCTCGACCAGGTGCTCAGCGGCGATTACGCCAGCTACAACGTCTTTGATGACGAGTCGGTTCGCGAGGGCATCAAGGTTTTCGGCGACTGGCCGACCATCCCCCAGCTCTACGTGGACGGTGAGCTTGTCGGTGGCTGCGACATCATCACTGAAATGTTCAACGCCGGTGAGCTGCATGAAATGTTCGGCCTCGACAAGCCGGACCGCTCACCGCCCGAGATTACGATCACCGACAAGGCGGTCGAAAAGATCCGCGAATTCCTCGCCGCCTATCCCGGTAACTACCTGCACTTCAGCATTGATGCCGGCTGGGACGCGCAGTTTCAGGTTGGGCCCAAAGAAGGCAGCGAAATCGAAAGCGAGTCCAACGGCATTACCGTACTGATGGACTTGAGCAGCGCCCAGCGTGCGCGCGGTGCGACCGTTGACTGGGTTGAAACCGTGCAGGGCGAAGGCCTCAAGCTCGACCTGCCAGGTGCGCCAGCGCCGGTGCGTCAGATGACCCCGGCCGAACTGCAGCAGCGCATCAACTCCGGCGAGCGGATCATGGTCGTTGATGTGCGCAATGAAGCCGACCGGGCTGAAAAGCCGCTGGAATTCGCCCGTCACCTGGACGCCGATCTGATGGCCGAACTGAAAGACGGCGATCCGCAGCTACCGCTGGTCTTTGTCTGCCATGTCGGCCAGACCTCGCAGCAGTACGCCGAACACTACCGCAAGCAGGGCTACGCCCAGGTCTACAATCTCGAAGGCGGGGCGGAGGCCCTGATCGGCTAACCGGGTCGGATCGCTATTCTGGCAGATCGAACTCGGCCACGGCCGGGGCGTGGTCGCTGGGGCGTTCGTTTTTGCGGGGTTCGCGGTCGATATAGCTGGCGGTACAGGCTGGTTTCAGGGCATCGGAGCACAGCACCAGGTCGATGCGCAGCCCCAAGTCCCGGCGAAATGCCGCCGCCCGGTAATCCCACCAGGAAAATATCCCTTCGGGCTGCTCGAACAAGCGAAAGCTGTCGTGCAGGCCCAGATCGAGGATTCTGGCCAGCGCTTCCCGCTCTGGTTTGGAACACAGAATCTTGTCGCGCCATGCTTCGGGGTCATGCACGTCCCGATCGTCGGGCGCGATGTTGAAATCGCCCATGACGACCAGCTTGTCGTGACGCTGAAGCTCGTCGCTGATCCAGCGCCACACGGCTTCAAGCCAGCCGAGCTTGTAAACAAACTTGTCCGAACCCACGGCCTGGCCGTTGACCACGTACAGGTTGATGACCCGCACCCGACCAAACGTGGCGGCAATGACGCGTCTTTGCGGATCGACAAAATCGGGAATTTCGGTCACCACGTCCAGCGGTGGCTGGCGGGCGATCAGGGCCACGCCGTTATAGGTGGGCTGGCCGGCAAAGGCGACGTGGTACCCGGCCTGTTCGATGGCTTCGAGGGGAAATTTGTCGTCGGTCAGCTTGGTTTCCTGCAAGCCGAGCACGTCGGGCTGATGCGTTTCCATCCAGGCAAGCACCTGATCTAGACGAACCTTGAGTGAGTTGACGTTCCAACTGGCAATTTTCATGGCTGAGCAGTCTACCTCATTGGCTCGCCGGAGGGCTTCAGGCGTCCGGTGACTGGCGCTGGTTGATGTTGTCGATGACGGCCGGGACCCGCTCGGCCTTGACTGCCCGGTCGAACAGAAAACCTTGTCCGTAGCGGCAGCCAAGCGCCAGCAGACGTTCACGCTGGCCTTCGGTTTCCACGCCTTCGGCGATGGTTCGAAAGCCCAGCGCCCGGCCGAGTGCGACGATGGCCTGACATATGGCCGCATCGCGTTCGCTGGTGTCAACAGCGCTGATAAAGCTCTGGTCGATCTTCAGCGTGTCGAAAGGCAGTTCCTTGAGGCTGGCCATTGAGGAATAGCCGGTGCCGAAATCATCGATGGCCAGCGCCAGGCCGAGTAGTTTGAGCTGCCCGAGCAACGCTGCGCTTGATTCACCGTTGCCCATGATGAAGCTTTCGGTCAGCTCAAGCTCAAGACAGGCTGCCGGCAGGCGCGTTTCCAGCAGGATTTGCTCGATCATCGGCCGCAGGTCCCCGCGCTGCACCTGAACGCCTGAGACATTGACCGAAACCCGGCCAAAAGCAATGCCGGCGTCGAGCCATTGGCGGGCCTGGCGGCAGGCCTGAGCCAAAACCCAGCGGCCGAGCTGGACGACCAGGCCGGTATCTTCGGCAATCGGGATGAAACGATCGGGTGCCAGCAGGCCGAGCTCAGGATGTGGCCAGCGCACCAGCGCCTCCATGCCAACCACCCTGAGGCTGTCGAGCTCGACCTGGGGCTGGTAGTGCATGACCAGCTCGCCGGCCTGGATGGCCTGGCGAAGCTGGGCGGCCAGCAGCACCCGGTCGCGGGCATACTGGCTCATATCTCCACGGTAATGCCGAACCAGATTGCCGCCCTCACTTTGAGCCTGGTGGGACGCGGCATCGCTTTGCTGAAGCACGCTTTCCGGGTCGTCCTCCTTCCTTCGACCAGTGGCAACGCCGACACTGGCGGTGGCAAACAGCACCCGATCATTGACGGTGATCGGCTCGGCGAGGCTCATGCGGACCTGTTCAGCCAGTGTTTCGACCGGCGCGCCCTGAGTCAGCAGCACGGCGAACTCATCGGCACCGATCCGGGCCAGTAGATGATCTTCGGGCAGCGACTTGCGCAGTCGTTGGGCGGCTTCTTGCAGAACCAGATCGCCGGCCTGCAGCCCCAGGCTTTCGTTGATGTGTTTGAAGCCATCAAGATCAACGTGCAAAACATGGATCCGCTCGCCACTTTGGCCAAGCTCGGCCAGGGCGTTTTTCAGTTGCAGACGAAACATCAGGCGGTTCGGCAATTCGGTCAGCAGGTCGTGAAAATACAGATGCTCCAGCTTCTGGCGGGTATCGTGCACTTCGCTCAGGTCGGTGATGACTGCTACGTAGTGGCTGAGCCGGCCGTTGTCGTCTCGAACGGCATTGATGCGGGTGAGCTGTGGGTAGAGGCTGCCGTCCTTGCGGCGGTTCCAGAGTTCACCCTGCCACCAGCCGGCATGGCGCAGGTCGTGCCACACACGACGGTAAAACGCGCGGTCTTGTCGCCCCGAGCGCAGCAGTTTGGGGTTGCGATCGACCACCTCGGCTTCCGCATAACCGGTAATTTCGGTAAAGGCCCGATTGACACCGATGATGCGGTTGTTGGCGTCGGTGATGATGATGCCCTCGCCGGTGTTTTCAAATACCGTGGAGGCCAGGCGCAGGCGCTCATTGCCGCGGCGTCGGCGGGTGATATCGCGGGCGATCACCAGAATGGCGGGCTGGCCGTCGTGATCGGTGGGTACGGAGGAAGTTTCGACATGCACCGGGCTGCCATCCGCGCGCCGCATGATCATCTCGGCTGGAGGAACAGTGGCTCCGGCCTCGTTCATCTGACTGATCCGGTTCCTGGCCAGCGGCCAGTAGTCGGGATGGACGAAGTCGAGCACCGGCTGGCCGAGCAATGCGCTCTCGTGTTCGAGGCCGAGCAGTTCGGCGGTCTGGCGATTGGCATAGAGTAACTTCAGGTCGGCATACACAAAGATCGCATCGGGTGCGGCCTCGACCAAGCGCTGAAAACGCTGCTCACTTTGATTGAGCGCCTTGAGTGCGGCCAGGTAAGGCGTGGCATCAAGAATGATCGAGTAGAGCAGTTCACGGCCTTGATAATCGACCGGACCACTGACAACCTGAACGTCACGGAAACTGCCATCGGCCATGCAATGCTGGAACACGAAGCTGCTGGGCTGCGCCTGGCGAGCCTGGTCCATACGCTGCCTGAGCCGGGTCTGGTCAAGGGTGTTGATCTCGCCGATGTTCATTTGCCGCATGGTTTCCCGTGACCAGCCGTAAAAGGCTGCCGCCGCCGCATTGGCATCGACAATGGCGCCCGTTTCCGGGTCGACCAGCAGCATGACCGAATGGCTGTTTTCGAACACCCTGACCGGGGCAGGGTGGTTCACAGGCAGTTTGTGAGCTTGCCGTTGGCAAGGCTTGAGCAAAAGCTGCGCGGCAGCGTCCGGCAGGCAGGTGAATGGCCCGTCATGGCAGGAGGTTCCCTCAGTGTGCTGGTTTCGTGCAGCGGGCAACATAGCATGTTCACCGCGCACAGGTGGACTTTCTGTGCGCCAGGGCCGCACCAGGCTGGCTCTTTTGAGAGGGGTTGGCGGGTCAGCGGCTGTCGATCTGTGTCAGGCGCTCGGCGGCTGCGTGCCGGCAGTCGTTGATGGCGGTTTCGAGGCGATCAATCAGCTCCGGCGCGCGGGTATCGACATCACGCTCGATCGGGATTGGTTCGCCCCAGTAGATCAGCACCTTGGCAAACGGCATGGGAAGATCAGTCAGGTCCCAGGAGCGGTGCAAGGGAATGCTGCGGCTGGAGGCCATGGCGCAGGGAAAAATCGGCAGGCCGGTGACGCGCGCCAGTTCCAGGGCGCCCGGCTTGGCTTTGTGCACCGGCCCGCGCGGCCCGTCGACGGCAATAACCGGCGAATAGCCGCGCCGGGCCAGGCGCATGAGTCCGCGCAGGGCGGTCGATCCGCCGCGGCTTGAGGAGCCGCGCGCGGTCGCCAGGCCAAATTTGCCGAGCACGTAGTTCATCAGCTCACCGTCCTTGCTGTAGGACGCCATGGTGGCCAGACGATAGAACGGGCCGAAGCAGACCAGGCCCAGTTCATCACCATGCCACATGGCGACGACACAGGGCCGGCCGGCCTCCAGGCCGGCCTTGAAAGCCGGCGATTCATGGCGGCGCAGGCGCCAGGTCGCGCTCCAGCAGCGGTAGATGGCGTAGACCAGTCGGGGCAGAATCACGCGGCGAAACATGCTGCAAGTGTACCCCGCCGCGCGTTCCTACTCAGTTCTCTGCGTCGTCTGATCGGTTTGTCTCGAAGTCGCCGGCCACCGCGAAGCTGAGCTCGTCCGGATCGATATGACGAGTCAGCGCGGCGCTGATCGATTCGGGCGTGAGCGCGCTGACCTTGTCTTCGAACTCGACGTGATAGTGCATGTCGCGATCGAGATAGCGGTTGTTGCCGAGGGTGGTCAACAGCAGGGAATCGTCGCTGCGGGCCAGCTCAAGCTGTTGCAGATAGCCACGCTTGCCGCGCTCGAGTTCTTCGCCGTCAAAGCCGGAGGTTACGGCTCGCTCCAGCTCCTCGAACATGACCTCGACCAGGCGGCCGCGATTTTCCGGCGCATACATGGCATACACGAAGAACTGGCCGCGCTCGTCGAGGGCCGATGCGCTGACGCTGGCACCGACGCCGTAGCTCAAACCCTCGTCGTCGCGGATCCGGCTCGACAGGCGCGAACTCAGGAATCCACCGCCGATCATGTGCCCGGCCAGTGACAGGGCCGGGTAATCCGGGTGCTCGCTGCTCATGTTCAGCGGGATGGAACCGATCAGTCCGGCGTTGGCCTTGTCATCAAGCTGGGCTTGCAGCGTGGCCTGTTCGGCGGCAAAGAACGGCCGTTCGTAGCGCTCGAACGCGATCTCGGGGGTGAAATCATTGAACAGGGACTCCAGGTTGGCGCGCAGTTGGTCGGCGTCGAAATCGCCGATGAAAGTGATCGTGGTGCCGGGGCCAAAGCCGTAGAAGCGGCGATGAAAGTCGATTAGCTGATCGCGCTCGACGGCTTCAATTCGGGTACGAGCTTCGTCCCAGTCCGGTACAAACTCGGGATGATCGGCCGGATAGTTCTGCAGGTGTCGATTGAGCAGGCGGCTGGCGACGGCCATCGGATTGTCGCGCCCATGATCGAGCCCGGTTAGCTGCTGGCGACGCAGCTCTTCGAGCTCCCCGGACTCGAAACGCGGATTGCGCAGGATATCGGCGCTCAGTTCAAGCAGCTCGTCGAGGTGCTCGCGCGTGGTTTCCATCGACGCGGTGACCATGTCCCCACCGCTGATCGACAGGGCCGACTCCAGTTCGCTGCTGCGATCGCGAATCGTCTGGCGATCGTAGTCCCGGCTGCCGCGCATGAGCATGTTGCCAGTCATTGACGGCACGCTGCCTTGCCCGCGCAGGGTATCGAGCGTGCCCAGGCGCATGCTGATCTGGCCGACCACGCGCTGGCCGCGGCTGCCCTTGGGCAGCAGCGAGACCTTGGCGCCGTTGGCCAGCTCGAAGTTGACCAGGCGGGCTTCGATGTTGTTGGCTGTCGGTTCGAACGCTTCACCCGCGCTCACCGCGGTGCGGCCTTGATAGCCGGCCAGCAGTTCGTCGAGCGCCGGGGCGGCCGGAATTTCGGCGCGCCGGGGCTGATCGGTCGGGATGAACTGGCCGATGGTGCGATTGTCCTCGCGCAGGTAGCGTTCGGCGACGCGCACAACGTCGTCGACCGTGACCTCATCGAGACGATCACGATTGAGCAGCATCAGCCGCCAGTCGCCGGCAGCCGCCCACTCGCTGAGCTGGATGCCGACCCGATCGGAATCGTTGAGAATGATGGAGATGTTGCGCTTGAGCGCATTGACGGCGCGCTCAACCTCGGTTTGATCCGGCGGATTGTTTTTGAGCGCCTCGATGGTAGTCACCATCGCCTGGCGGGCGGCGTCGATATCGACTTCGCGATCGATCTGGGCAAACGTCAGCAGCAGTGAGGGATCACCCAGGGACAGTGCAAAGCTGCCCACCTGGCTGGCCAGTTCCTCGGTCACCAGCGCCTGGTGCAGACGACCCGACGGTGATTCGCCGAGCACGTGGGCGAGCACCTGAACGGCGGCGTGATCCGGGTGGCTGGCGGCCGGCATATGCCAGGCGCCCATCAGGGCCTGAAATGTGCCTGAACGGCGCACCGTGACGCTGCGCTCACCGTCCTGGGCTGGCTCGCGGGTATAGCTCGGCCAAAGCTGCATTTCGCCGCTGCGCTCCGGCGCAGGGATGGCTCCGAAGCGTTCTTCGACCAGCGCCAGAGCGCGCTCAGGTTCGAAATTGCCGCTCAGGATGAGTACGGCGTTGTCGGGCTGGTAGTAGCGCTGGTAGAAACTGTGCAAGCGCTCGATCGGCACGTTTTCGATGTCCGACCGCGCGCCGATGGTCGAGCGCCCATAGCCGTGCCACAGGTAGGCGGTGGCGGTGACGCGCTGCATCAGCACACCGATGGGATTGGTTTCGCCGATCTCGAACTCATTGCGCACCACGGTCATTTCCGATCCGAGATCTTCGGCTCGGATAAGCGAATTGACCATGCGGTCGGCTTCCATGCCGATCGCCCAGGCGAGGTTTTCCTCGCCGGCCGGCAGGGTCTGGAAATAGTTGGTCCGGTCGTACCAGGTCGTGCCATTGGCCGAACCGCCGCGTTCGGAAATCTCGGCTTTGATGTCCTGGTGGTCGGGCGTGCCGTAAAAAAGCATGTGTTCGAGCAGGTGAGCCATGCCGGTTTCGCCCGCGCTCTCGTGCCTGGAGCCAACAAAATAGGTGATATTGATGGTCGCCGTCGGCCGGCTCTTGTCGGGCATGAGCAAAAGCTGCATGCCGTTAGCGAGGCGGTATTCATCGATGCCTTCGACGCTGGTGACGTGCTCGATCTCGCCGGCCTGGGCGTTAAACGCCAGCGGCAGAATAAAAGCCAGAGCAAGCAGCGCCTGCCAATGGGTGCGAGCGAAAAGCCTCATGGGTGAATCTCCGTCAAGGGTTGGAATGAATCAAAGCCGACCATGATCGGCCAGGTGCCCGGTCAATGGACGTGCAAAAAGTCATGAATTGTCGATGCTGTGTCAGTCCGCCTGGCGCAGTTCGGGCAGGGCTTCGTCCGCCGGCCAGAACTCCAGAGCCAGGCCGTTGTTGCACCAGCGCTGGCCGGTCGGCGGCGGGCCGTCGGGGAAAACGTGGCCCTGGTGGCCGCCGCAGCGTGCGCAGTGGTACTCGATGCGCGGTTGGCTCAGGCGGAAGTCCTCGTTGGTGCCGATGTGGTCGGTATGGATCGGCTGATAGAAACTCGGCCAGCCGGTGCCGGAGTCAAACTTGTGCGCGCTCAAAAACAGCGGCAGGAAACAGCCGGCGCACAGGTAGGTACCGTCGCGATGCTCGTGATTGAGCGGGCTGCTGACCGAACACTCGGTCGCCTCGCGACGCAGCACGCTGTAGACCTCGGGCGCGAGAATTTCGCGCCAGCGATGGTCGTCAAGATTCAGCGGTTCGAACGGGATTGGTAGCGGGTTCATGGATTGTCCAGACAGGCTTGCACTCATTCGATTCCGGTCGCGGCGGGAAGTTCGCCCGGTCATTAGACCTCGATCTCGGCCAGATTGCCCTTTTCTTCCAGCCAGACGCGCCGGTCGGCGGCCCGCTTTTTGCCCAGCAGCATGTCCATCAGGGCCTCGGTGCCGGCTGGGTCGTCGATGGTTAGCTGCAGCAGGCGGCGGGTGTCGGGGTCGATGGTGGTTTCACGAAGCTGCAGCGGATTCATCTCGCCGAGCCCCTTGAAGCGCATTTCGCTGACCTTGCCCTTGAGCCGCTCGGCTTCGATCAGGGCGTAGATGCCCTGGCGTTCTTCGCCGTCGAGCGCGTAGTGGGTTTGCTTGCCAACGTCGATGCGGTAGAGCGGCGGCATGGCGACAAAGATCCGGCCGGCGTCGACCAGTGGCCGAAAATGCTTGAGAAACAGCGCCGAAAGCAAGGTCGCGATGTGCAGGCCGTCGGAATCGGCGTCGGCCAGGATGATGACCTTGCCGTAGCGCAGCCGCGAAAGGTCGTCGCTGCCCGGCTCGACGCCAATGGCGATGGTCAGATCATGCACCTCCTGCGACTGCAGTACCTGGGCCGGGTCGGTCTCCCAGGTGTTGAGGATCTTGCCGCGCAAGGGCATGATCGCCTGGAACTCGCGGTTGCGCGCCTGCTTGGCACTGCCGCCGGCGGAGTCACCTTCGACCAGAAACAGCTCGGTTTCTTCCAGGTCGGTGGACGCGCAGTCAGCCAGCTTGCCCGGCAGGGCGGGGCCGGCGGTAATTTTGCGTCGGGCCACGGCTTTGCGCGCCTTTTGTCGTTTCAGTGCGCTTTCGATGGCCAGTTTGGCAATGGCTTCGCCGTCGGCGACGTGCCTGTTCAGCCACAGGGCGAACGCGTCCTTGACCACGCCGGAGACAAAGCTGGCCGCCGAGCGCGATGACAGACGCTCTTTGGTCTGGCCGGAGAACTGCGGATCTTCGAGTTTGATCGACAACAGAAAGCTCAGCCGCTCCCAAACATCCTCGGGGGCGAGCTTGAGGCCGCGCGGCAGCAGGTTGCGAATCTCGCAAAACTCGCGCAGGCCCTCGATCAGGCCGGTGCGCAGACCGTTGGTGTGAGTGCCGCCGGCCGGGGTCGGAATCAGGTTGACGTAAGATTCCTGGACCAGCTCGCCGACCGGAACCCAGCTCAGCGCCCATTCGGCCTCCTGGTCGGCGCCGGAAAAGTCGCCGGTGAAGGGGTCGGCGGGCAGCCGTTCCACTCCGTCGAGACGTTCGTTCAGGTAGTCGCTCAGGCCATTTTCAAACTGCCAGGTTTCGGTTTCATCGTTGATGCGGTCGTCCAGGCGAACGGTAAGCCCCGGACACAGGATGGCCTTGGCCTTGAGCAGGTGTTTCAGGCGCGGGCGCGAAATCTTGGGCGAGTCGAAATAGTCCGGGTTCGGCCAGAACCGGACTACGGTGCCGGTGTTGCGCTGACCGACCGAATCCACGACCGTCAGCGGACGCTCGGTTTGGCCGTTGATAAAGCTGATCTCGTGCACTTCGCCGCCGCGCTTGATCCGGCAGACGAGCCGTTTTGAAAGCGCGTTGACCACCGACACCCCGACGCCATGCAGGCCGCCGGAGAACTTGTAGTTCTGGCCGGAAAATTTGCCGCCGGCGTGCAGGCGGGTCAGGATCAGTTCAACACCGGGCAGCTTGTGCTCCGGATGCAGGTCAACCGGCATGCCGCGGCCGTCGTCGGTGACCTCGACCGAGCCGTCGTCGTGCAGCAGCACGTCAATCTGGCGGGCATGGCCGGCCAGCGCTTCGTCCACCGCGTTGTCGACCACTTCAGCGACCAGGTGATTGGGCCGGCTGGTGTCGGTGTACATGCCGGGCCGGCGCTGAACCGGCTCCAGGCCCTGCAGGACTTCGATATCGGATGCCTGATAGGCCTTGCTCATGAACTGAACTTCCGTTGCGACTGTCAGCTTGCCATTATGACCCCATCCGGCGAGTCGATCCGAGTAGACTGGGCGGGAATTCAGGTTCCATATTGAGGATGAGCATGGCCGAAATCAAACCGCTCCGGGCCGATCAGGTCTACCGCGAGTGCCCGCTTGATCTGCTGGATTTCGATACCACCGAAGCGCTTGAAGCGCTGCCCGAGCCGATTGGCCAGGATCGCTTCATGCGCGCCATGCGCTTTGGCACCGGCATTCGCAACGGCGGCTTCAACCTGTTTGTGCTTGGTCCGCGAGGGCTGGATCGGCACGGCCTGATAAAGCGCTTCCTCAACGATCAGGCCGAGCAAAAGGACGTCCCGTCGGACTGGTGCTACGTCATGGATTTCGCCGCACCGGACCGGCCGGCCGCGCTGCGTCTGGCCGCCGGTGAGGGCCAAAAGCTGCGTCAGGATATGGACGGCTTCGTCGAGGAGTTGCGCACCAGCGTCGCGGCGGTTTTTGAAAGCGAGGAGTATCAGAGCCGCGCCCAGACCATCCAGGGCGAGTTCGAACAGCGCCAGCAAAAGGGCCTGAGCGCGATCGGTGAGGAAGCCAGCCAGGCCGGCATCGCCCTGATTTCCAAGCAGGGTGGATTTACTCTGGCGCCAATGCGCGACGGCGAAGTGCTGGAGCCGGAAGAATACGAAAAGTTGCCTGCCGAGGAACGCGAGCGCATCGAGCAGAAAGTCGCCGAGCTGCAAAAAAAGCTGCAGCAAGAAATCCAGCGCATTCCGGCCCTGCGCAAGGAGCTGATGAGCCGGGTTCGCGAACTCAATGAAGAAATGATTATGTTCGCGCTCGAAGGTCCGATCAAGGAGCTCAAGAACCGCTGGGCCCATGCGCCCGGTGTGCTCGCTCATCTTGACGCGGCGCGCAAGCACGTGGTGGATCATCCAGGAGCTTTGCGCGGTCAGCAGGGTAGCGGGCCGCCCGAGCAGTTCCTGGACCACTTTCGCGTCAACCTGCTGGTCGACAACGCCGAGACCAGAGGCGCGCCGATCATTTACGAAGACCTGCCCACCCACCATCACCTGGTCGGCTGGATCGAACACCAGGTGCGCAACGGCGCGCTCTACACCGATGTATCGATGATTCGCCCGGGCGCGTTGCATCGCGCCAACGGGGGCTACCTCATTCTCGATGCGCGCCGGGTGTTGTCCAACCCGATGGCCTGGGAAAGTCTCAAGCGCGTTTTGATGTCGCAGGACGTGCGCATTGAATCGCTGGAACGGATTTACGGCATGGTCAGCACGACCAGCCTGCAGCCGGCCAATATTCCGGTGTCGGTCAAGGTCATCCTGGTCGGTGAGCGGATGCTGTATTACCAGTTGGCCCAGCACGATCCCGACTTTCTTGAACTGTTCAAGGTTGAAGTGGATTTCGAGGACGAAGTCGACCGCAATGATGACAGCGTGCATCGGTATGCGCGCATGCTCGCCGACCTGGCACGGCGCGGGCAAGTCGCACCGCTGGACCGCTCCGGCGTGGCGCGCATGATTGAACACGCCAGTCGTCTGGCTGACGATCAGCAGAAATTCACCGCCAGCGACCGCGACTTGAGTGACGTGCTGGCCGAAGCCGATTACTGGGCGACGGATGCCGGATCGGAAGTGATTTCAGTCGAGCATGTCCAGCGCGCCATCGACGAGCGACAGGTCCGTTCCGAACGTTTGCGCCGGGCCAGTCTGGAGCAGATCGAACGCGGCACCGTGATGATTGCCACTAGCGGATCGACCGTGGCCCAGATCAACGGCCTGTCAGTGCTGCAGCTGGGCAAAATCCGTTTTGGTCGTCCGTCGCGGATCACAGCCACGGCGCGCCCGGGACGCGGCCAGCTTGTGGATATCGAGCGTGAAGTCGATCTCGGCGGCCCGATTCACAGCAAGGGTGTTTTGATCCTGTCGCGCTTTATCGGCGCGCGCTTTGCACCGGAAGGCGAGCTGTCCCTGTCGGCCAGCATCGTGTTCGAGCAGTCCTATGGCGGGGTCGACGGTGATTCCGCTTCGCTGGCCGAAACCTGCGTGCTGCTGTCGGCAATCACCGGCATCGGCCTGAAGCAGTCGTTGGCCGTAACCGGCTCGATGAGCCAGCACGGTGAGGTCCAGGCCGTTGGTGGCGTTAGCGAAAAAGTCGAAGGTTTCTTTGACGTTTGCCGCCAGGCCGGAGCGCTCGACGGCCACGGCGTGCTGGTGCCGGCGGCCAACGTTGATCATCTGATGGTCAACCAGGCAGTTCGTGAAGCGGTGGCCAGTGGAGAGTTCCGTATTTTCCCGGTGCGCACGGTCAATGAAGCGCTGGAACTGCTCACCGGAATGACGGCTGGCGAACCGGACAAGGACGGACGATACCCCGAAGGCTCGTTCAACCGCGCGGTGGCCGACCGACTCGAACATTTCGGTCGCCTGGCCCGCAAGGATCGCAAGCCGAGCGGCGGCAATGAGCAGGACAAGGACAGAGGCGATGACGAGTCCGTCTGAGCACCGACAGCCTCAGCAAGCCCAACCCATCCAGCGCGTGGTAGTGCTGTTCGACGCCTCGCCCGGCTCGATCCAGGCGCTGAATGCCGCCGCTGCTCTGGCTCGGAAACTGGGCACCGAACTGCTGGCGGTGTACGCCGAAGAACCGAATCGTCAGCGCAGCGTCGGCTTTGCCTTCGCCAGCGAAATCGGCACGCTCTCAGGCGTGATCCGCCCGCTGGCCGGAGCGCATCTGGCCAACGCCCGCCAACACGAAGTGGCGATGGTGCGGCGCGCCGTTGAAGCCTCGGCAAGCATTCGGGAAGTGCCCTGGGAACTGGTCGTTATTCACGGTCGCCTGGTCGATGCGGTGCTTGAGCTGGTTTCGCCGACTGACCTGATCGTGCTCGGCCGGGTTGGCTGGTCGGCCCGCCTGGGGCGGACTCTGGGCCAGGCACCGCTGATCCTGGCGCGGCGGGCGCCGGGACATGTCCAGATTGGCGCGGCGGCGCCGGCCCATCAGTACGGCGCCATCGCGGTGCTGCTGGAAGGCGAGCGCGGTCGCGAAAAGCTGATTGAGCAGGCAATCGAGCGAGCCGCCTTGAGCCGCCGCGATCTGGTCCTGCTGAGCACCGCAGACGGTTTTGGGCCGGAAGTTGCCCGCCTGGCCGCTGACGCTCCGGCCTCCGGACCGCGCTGTCGGACCCGGATTTTGCCCGCCTTGAACAGCGGCGAGCTGCTGCGCGCACTCAGCGAGGAACGCGCCGTGGAGCTGATCGTCGGTCGTCACGGCGGATGGCTGGAATCCGCCGCATCGGCACGCCTGCTGGCCCACCTGGGCATGCCACTGCTGGTGGTGTCAGATTCATCCGGCTGAGTCGTCGGGCAATACAAACTCCTCAGCCGGCTCGCGCAGGTTGTAGCGCGATGCCATGGCCGCGCCGTAGGCGCCGGTGTTGGCGATCAGTATCACATCGCCTTCGTGTGATTCCGGCAGCAGGCGGTCGAGGC
>CALEIM010000139.1 GCA_937876395.1 uncultured Wenzhouxiangella sp.
CGGCGACTGCGCCGGCGGTGAGGGCGACTCGCTCACCGGCTTCGCCAACGAGTGGGACATGGAGCTCATGGCCGAGGTGCACCCGCTGTGGGAGGCCCGCAACTACATGGCCGGCCAGCTCATGGACGTCGAGCGCCTGGTGTCGATGGTCGCCGCCGTGTTGCACGAGGGGGCCGAGGTGTCGATCCCGTCGATCACAGTCGCCCCCCGCCACGTCAAGTAGCCGGCCCTCAGCGCAGCCGCCACTGGGGCCGCTCGCCCGAGGTGAAGCGGTCCTGGCCGGCCTTGAATGCGGCGGCGTCGGAGCCGATCCGCGTGAACAGGTTGGCCAGGCCGATCGCCTGGGTGCGCGGCACCTCGAGCGCCGTCCACAGGGCCCGCATCGTGCCCTGCACCACGAGCGGCGGCGCATCGGCGATGACGCGAGCGGCCCAACCGGCGCGCTCACGCAGCTCGGCGCGGGGCACGACCTCGGTGACGAGGCCGACCTCGCGGGCGCGCTCCGCACCATCCTTGAGTGCCTGTTCGACCTTGTCCGGCTGCCCGATCAGCGCCTCGTAGCGCTCACGGGGAGCGGCCAGCTCGGCATCGATCAACTCAAAAAGCTGTTGCTTGACCTCGCCCCAGGCAATGCCGTCGGCGAAGGCCTGGCGCATCGCCGTGCGCTGATCTTCGCTGGCAAAGGCGGCGTAGATCGAAAACACGGCCGCGCTGTCCGGATCCTTGGCCTCGCCCGGCGGCTGCGAATTGGTCTTGATCTTCATTACCGCTTTTCTGAGCTGCTTGGCCGACAGCCACAGCGGGATGGTGTTGTCATAGCTTTTCGACATCTTGCGCCCGTCGGTGCCCGGCAGCGTGGCAACGTGTTCGTCCACCAGCGCTTCGGGCAACGTGAAATGCTCGCCATAGCGATGGTTGAAACGCCCGGCAATATCGCGGGCCATCTCCAGATGCTGGATCTGGTCCTTGCCGACCGGTACCTGCTGTGCGTTGAACATCAGGATATCGGCCGCCATCAGGATCGGGTAGGAGAACAGGCCCATATTGATGCCCAGATCGGCGTCTTCACCGGCTTTGATGTTTTCTTCCAGCGCGGCCTTGTAGGCATGCGCACGGTTCATCAGGCCCTTGGCCGTAACACAGGTCAAAAGCCAGGTCAGCTCCGGAATCTCGACAATATCGGACTGGCGATAGAACAGCGCTCGCGACGTATCCAGGCCCAGCGCCAGCCAGGTGGCGGCAATTTCCAGCGTAGAGCGCTGCACCCGCTCGGGTTGCTCGCATTTGACCAGGGCGTGGTAATCAGCCAGAAAATAAAAGCTCTGGAGGTCTGCATCGTGGCTGGCGGCAATCGCCGGCTTGATTGCCCCGACGTAGTTGCCCAAATGCGGCGTACCGGTGGTTGTGATACCGGTCAATATCCTGCGCTGCATGCTTAATCTCGCGGTGATTTTGGCAAAAATCAATTGTAGCCGGTAGAAACTGCGACAAGGTCTGCAAATTCAGTCCTCATTACCCATGATTCTCAGCCATGCCCCGTTTGAAACGATTTGAAACCGCAGATTGCGCAGATGTACGCCGATTCAAAGGATGGCTGGAAGTACAAAATCTTGAATCGCAAAGGTTTTGATGAAATCCCCGAAATCCGACCGAGAGTCAGCCCACCATGCCGACAGGCTTTCGGCTTTTCAAATCGGTGTCAATCTGCGCAATCTGCGGTTCCAGGGACCGCAAACCCAAAAATGGCTGAGAAGCGTTCGTAATCAGGAATTCAGCTCCCCGGCCCTGTCTATAATCTCCCCAGCTCGTTAAATGATGTCGTGCAGCCATGACCGAAGCCCTGATCAAGGCCACCTATGTGGCGACTCGCCCGGAGTGCGATCCCGATGAGTTGGCCGAAGCCATTGCACGGGAACAAAGTCTCGAGATCCCGCGCGTACTGATTCCGCCCGATATCGCGCGGCACTATCTTGGCCGGGTACTGGCCACCTGGCAGCTCGACGAGCAGCGCTGGGCGCTTGAAATTGGCTATCCGGCGGGGCTGGCGAGCGCGCAAATCGGTCAGCTTCTGCATTTACTCTACGGCAACGTCTCGTTCTATCCGCGCATTCGGCTGGTCGACCTGACTCTGCCCGATTCCCTGCTCAGCGAACTGCCCGGCCCGCTCAGCGGCATTGAGGGGCTGCGCACCATCCTCCGGGTTGAGCGCCGCGCGCTGCTGATGAGCGTGCTCAAGCCGCGTGGCAGCTCCATCGAACATTTCGCCGGACTGGCCGAGCGCTTTGCGGCGGCCGGCGGGGATATCCTGAAGGATGATCAAAACCTGGTTGAAAGCGATCTCGATATATTCAGACAACGAATTAACTTGTGCGCTCAATCTATTGATAAAGCCCAACAAACTACCGGACGAGTCTGCCTGTACTTGCCGCACGTGGCTGGCAGCGGTGAGCGACTTTTCGCCCAACTTGAAGCGGTCGCCAAGGCGGGTTTGCACGGCGTCGTAATGTGTCCGTGGGTAATCGGCCTGGAAACGGCGTCAACCGCGGCGCGTGCGCACGGCCTGATGTGGCTGGCGCATCCGGCCATGGCCGGCGCCCTGACCGAATCCGATCAAAGTGGCATCAGTGCCGCGGTACTGCTCGGCACGCTGGTGCGCCTTGCCGGCGCCGATATCAGCATCTTTCCGGGCAGCGGCGGTCGCATTCAGTCCAGCCAGGACAGCGATGCTTCAGTTTGCCGGAAGCTGACAGAAGCGCTCGGCAGTCACCGTCGTGCCCTGCCCTGCATTGGCGGCGGAAAGACGCTTGAACAGGCCACGGAATCGGTCGCCGCGCTCGGGCAGGATCATGCGATTCTGGTCGGTGGCGATCTGCTGGCGCGTGGCGTACAGATGGCGCAAGCCGTCAAATCAACGATTGAAAACCTCGATGCGCTCAGTCTCCACTGAGCGAAATCGGCTTCATGTTCTCATCAACCGCGACCATCACGAACTGACCCTCGATGGCCAGACGCTGAGCACCGGACTCGACCGCTTCGACCAGGATCTGAACTTCAACTCCCAGCGAGCTGCGCCCGACCCGAACCACCGTGCCGACCAACTCGACGATCGAACCCTGCGGGATGGGCACCTTGAAATCGACCCGGTCCATCGAGACAGTCACCACCTGGCAGCGGGCAAAGCGAGTGGCGGCGAGAAATGCGACCTCGTCCATCCAGTGCAGGGCGGTGCCGCCGTAAAGCGTGCCGATCGGGTTGGTGTCTTGGGGAAAAACCAATTTGGTGATGCGCGTGCGTGACTCTTCGATGCGCTGCTGATGCGTTTTCATTGCGCAAGTGTACCGCGTAGCGGCCGGGCGATTGCGCTCACCCGGCCCATTATCAGCTGCACGGGCGGACCTCAGGCCGCGGCGCTCTCCGTACCGGCATCGCGCTCGGCGTCAAGCACTGTGGCCACAGCATGAATCACTGAGGCAATGCGTATGGCATGCTGGATCACTTCCGCAGCCATACCCGCCTGATTCAAGACCTTTTCATGGCTGTCGATACACTGTCCGCAGCCGTTGACCGCGGAGACGGCCAGGCTCATCAGCTCGAAATCGAGCTTGTCGATTCCGTGGCTGCCCAGGACGGTCATGCGCAGCCCGGCCGGCATGCTGGCATAGCTCTTGTTCGACGCCAGATGGGTAAATCGGTAGTAGATATTGGTCATGCCCATAATGGCCGCGGCCGAGCGGGCGGCGTTAAGACCGGCTTCGTCGAGATGCTTTTCAGCCTCGCTCTCGATCGCCGCCTGAAGGCTGCGATTGCGGCTGGCAATCGCGGTCGCCAATGCGGTTCCAAAAATCTGCTGACTGCTCATGCCGGCAGCCCGTTCCGGATCAAGCACATTGCCGAAATTGATGCGCAGATCCCGGGCGTAGTCGGGCAGCCGGCCCTTGATGGTGTCAATGCTCATGATGAGGGCGCTCCTTGAAAGTGGAGTGGAGAAAGTGGAATGGGAAAAATCGGGAAAGTCCGGGGAGCGGGTCGCTCCCCGGAACGATCGGATCAGACCGGCTCAGGGTCAGGCGACCTTGAGGACATCCTCACCCGGCTGCCAGTTGCAGGGGCACAGTTCGTCGGTCTGCAACGCATCGAGAACGCGCAGCACTTCCTTGGGGTTGCGGCCGACGCTCATGTCGGTGACCGAGCTGTAGCGGATGATGCCCTGCGGATCGACCAGGAAGGTAGCGCGCATGGCAACGCCCTCTTCCGGGTGCAGAATGCCCAGTTCCGAGCTCAGCTCACGCTTGACGTCGGCCAGCATCGGGATCTGGAGATCCTTGAGGTCTTCGTTGTTCTGGCGCCAGGCCAGATGCACGAACTCGGTATCGGTGCTCGCAGCCAGAACCTGGCAGTCACGGTCGGCAAATTCGCCTGACAGGTCGCTGAACGCCTTGATTTCGGTCGGGCACACGAAAGTGAAGTCCTTCGGATAGAAGAACACCAGTTGCCACTTGTCCGGGTAGCTTGAATTGTCGATATCGGTAAAGGCGGTCTGGCTGTCGGCACTTACCACGGCCTTGAGTTGATAATCGGGGAACTTGTCGCCAATTGTCAGCATTTGATTTCTACTCCTGATAAAAGAACGTTCATTGGAATGAGTGTGATCAATTTAAACGGCGTGGCGCACTGCAGTGCACGCATCAATTGCCGTCGAATCAACCCTTACCCGGCTCGCAGACTTTTCTGCAGCCGACTATTAGATGGGGCCGCCGGCTTTTGAAACAAATTGAATTTTTTGATCCGTGCGATAGACAACAGCTATACTGAGCCGCATGAATCCTCGCGCCCTTCAATATCTGGTCACCCTGGCCGAGGTCCGACATTTCAGCCGGGCCGCGGAGCGTTGCCACGTCAGTCAGCCTACTTTGAGCACCCAGATTCGCCGGCTTGAGGAGCAGCTTGACGTGCAACTGGTCGAGCGCCATCCGCGCCAGGTCATGCTCACCCCCGTGGGCGAGGAAATCGTCGCCCGGGCGCGCAACGTGCTCGGTGAGATGGAAGCCATCCGCGCCATTGCGCGCCGCTCCCGCGATCCACACAGCGGCACGGTGCGCGTCGGCATCTTCCCGACCTTGGCACCCTACCTGCTGCCGCACGTTGTTCCGCGAATACGCAAAAGCTTCCCCAGGCTCACTCTCCGACTCCATGAGGAAAAGACCGAAGACCTGATCCGGATGCTCGGCCAGGGTCGCCTTGATGCCGGACTGCTGGCCCTGCCCATCAACGAAGACTGGCTTGAAACCCGAGTCTTGTTTGAGGAGCCGTTTGTCCTTGCCGTTCCCGGCCAGCACGCGCTGGCCCAAGCGGATGAAATCAGCGTCGCGGCACTGCAGGGCCAGAAACTGCTGCTGCTTGAAGACGGTCATTGCCTGCGCGATCAGGCTCTGGAAGTCTGCCAGATGGCCGGCGCACGCGAGCATGTCGATTTCCACGCCACCAGTATGGAAACGCTGCGCCAGATGGTGGCCGCCAACGTCGGCATCACCCTGATGCCGATCCTGTCGGTCCGGCCGCCGGTGGCCGATACCGAAAACCTGGTCACGCGTCCGTTTCGCCAGCCCGGACCAAAACGCACCATTGCCATGGTCTGGCGCCGCTCCTCGGCGCTGGCGCCGTTTCTGCACGAGTTGGCCGAGCAGTTTGCGGCCGTCGATCCGGAGCTGCTCAATCCGCCCAACTGAGTGAGCAACAGAATGGGCAAGAAGCCGACGTCTGCTCAGTCCGCGTCGTGGGCCAACAGAAAATCTTCAAGGCGACGCGTCATCTGCTCGAAACGCGCAGCGTCAATGGCAAACTGCCACGGCGCCAGACGTCCGTCGACGGCGATGGCATCAATGTTCAGCTCCTGATCGGAACGATCGTCTTCGCTATGCGAATGATCGGGCGCAGACCCCGAATCGCTGCTGGCACTCGGCGCTACGCTGAAATGCACCCAGTGGATGCCGTCCTCGGAAAACAGTGTGGCTTCAAAATCAAGGCCATCACGGCTCTGATAGCGGGCCATAAGCGCATCGTCGGGAACCGTCTCATGTGGCCTGAGGTCGTTCAGATTGAGCCGGGCCAGGGCGTTGGCCGTCTGGCGAATCTCCCAGCCGGGTTTGACTTCACGCTCGGCTGGTGCGTCAAGCACAACCCAGGTGCTGCCCTGGGCATCGCCCGGGCGCAAGCGGATGATTTCACCGTCCGGATGGCGGATGTCCACGGCGGCAATGTCGTCTGCCGGAATATCCATGATGGCCCGCTCCAGCCAGTCCAGGCGCTGGTCGGGAATGTTCGGAATGCGGTCGGCCAGCCAGCTTCGTGACTCCCCTGCAAGCCGGACGAAGTGGCCGAGGCCGGCCGGGTCCGGCTGCCCAATGATCAAGTTCGGCAGCTCGCTGGAAACAAAGTCGATACGCATGCCGGCACCTTCGCCCGCGCCGGGATCAAGAACTCCCAGCCGGCCATGCCACTGCGGATCGTCCGTCCGTGGCTCCAGGCGCCGGGCGCGGGACAGCTCGCTCAACAGCTCGTGGATGCGGGCAAAGTCCGCTTCGTAGTCGAATTTCTCAGCCAGCCGCCAGCGCTCGCGCGCGCGCCGCAGGCTGGCGACGGTCTCGCCGTCGGCGTCGATAACATTGATCGCATCGATCTCGTTGATCTGCCCGGCCAGGCCCGGAATCAGAGCGGTAGCCTGCCCCTCATCGGAGCGTTCCGGAGAGGTGTCGGCCATCCACAGCACGACAACAAGCGTGAGCACGGCAAACGCGGCAACCAGGCTCAAGCTGCGCGCATTCATGCCTGCGCACCTTGATCAGCGCGGCCCTGACGCGATCGCCGGCGATGCCAGGCCAGGCCGAGGGCCAACAGAGTGACGATGGTCGGCATCAGCACGATATTGACCGCCTTGACGCGGGTTCCAAGGGACTGGATATCTTCGTCAAGTTCGCGCCGCACCTGGCGAAGCTGCTGGCGGATTTCCAGACGCTGGTCCATGAAACGGTCCAGCTCGGCTTCCTGATCTGCGGTCAAAATGGCCAGATCAGTATCGCCGCGAGCCTGCTGCAGTTCGCCCAGTCGACGTTCAGTTTCGGCCAGCTCGGCTTCAAGGCGCTGCTCGGTGGCGCGCAGATTTTCCTCTGCTTCACGCCGGAGCGAATCCACCATGGTAAATGGGCGGTTCGAGATCGCGCGCGAGCGCACGCTGATCAGATCGGCGTTGCCAATCAGATTATCGATTGCATTGGCGACAAAATCACCGTTTCCGGCGAACGGGTCCACCAGCGTTGTGCCGAAAAAGCGCTGACGCTGAACCCAGTACTGATCGGCCAGCAGATCGACATCAGCCACCACGATAGCGTCGAGAGAATAGGACTCGCCGCTTGCCGATTCGCTCAAGCGCCGCGGCACCTCGCCACTCAGGCGCGCGGCCAGGGTGTAGTGATCGCCGGTGATGGCAAGCTCGGCAAGCAGTCCGGCAGGATCGGTCATGAACTGCAGACGCTCGCTGTCGATCAGGCCGGCCTGATCGCTGGAGTGCATCAGCGTTTCAAGCGTCAGGGGGCTGGCTTCGGCCAGCGCCAGATGACCAACGCTGGCCAGATTGACGGCGGTCAGATCGCCGGTTACCACGTCCTCGGAATCGAGCTGTTCGCGGGTCACGCCGAGAATGCCGGCATGTCGGACCGGGCGCTGACCTTGCTGCGTGCTGACCTGCAGGGCCAGGCCGGCATCGGCCACAAACCGGGTGTCGCTGAATTCCAGCCCCCAGGCTGCAAACAGCTCATCCAGCCCGGAGCGACGATCCAGGCTGAGGGCCGCCATCGGATCATTGGGGTTGTCCGCCCGGGCCGATTCGGCGTGCGGATCGACAAAGGCCAGCAGACGCCCACCGCCGGCCAGAAAATCTTCAATTTCCAGCATCAGATCGGCACTGAGCTGCTGCGGATGGACCAGCACCAAAACGTCAATTTCGTCGGGCAGATCGCTGGCCGCCGTACTGATCGGCTCAACATCAAACAGTTCGTGGAGCTGATCATGGATCACCCAGGGTTCACGCTGTTGGCCGGTCTGCATGTCAAAACCGCCGCCCATGCCGATGCCATCGAGCAAGGCCACGCGCGGCCGATCCGGACGCGATAGCAGGTAGACCATGCGGGCCAGATCATACTCAAGAAACGCTTCACGGCCCGGCGACAGGAACGGCAGCACCTCCACGCCGTCGATCATGTTGGTGCCGACCATGCCCAGGTACAGATTGTCGCCGGCCGCGCTGACCGGCACACCTTCCAGGCCATAGCGCGCGGCCCGATCTTCAAGCTCGGTAAACGGCGCCGGGTCAATGCGCTGAACACGAAGCTGGCCGCCGGAGTGCTCGCTCATCTCATCGAGCAGCTCCTCAATGCGGCGAGCAAAATTGCGCACCATCGGCAGTTCGGCGCTGGCTTCTTCGCTGAAATAGAAATCCAGTTTGACCGTTGAATCAAGGTTTTCCAGCAGGTTCACCGTCCCCGCTGAAAGCGTGTAGAGACCCTGATCGGTCAGATCGATGCGCAGGCCGCGCAGGGCCGATGCACTCAGGATCGTCAGGGCCAGGAAAAGCACGGCCAAAAGCAGCAGTCCGCTTGCACTGTAGACGTTTTTCATGTCAGTCCGCCTTTTTCAGCTCGAGCACGATTCGGTTGGCCAGCAGCCAAAAGCCAGTCACCAGCACGAAGTAGACAAGATCGCGCAGGTCAATAACGCCGCGCGAGATTGAATTGAAGTGAACCAGAAAACTCAGGTTGGCGATGCCATCAACCAGCACCTGCGGCAGCCAGCCGCGAAACATGTCCAGCACCATGGGCAGGCCCGACAGCAAAAAACCGAAGCAAACGACCACTGATAGAATGAATGCGACCACCTGGTTGCGCGTCAGCGCCGACAGGGCCGAGCTGATCGCCAGCATGCCCCCGGCCATCAGCCAGCTCCCCACATAGCCGGCCACAATCACGCCGTTGTCCGGATCACCGAGCAGGTTGACCGTGATCCAGATCGGAAAAGTCAGCAGCAGCGCCAGACCAACAAACAGCCAGGCGGCCAGAAACTTCCCCAGCACCGCTTCACCCGCGGTCAGCGGCAGCGTCAGCAGCAATTCCACCGTGCCGTATTTGCGCTCTTCAGCCCACAGGCGCATGCCCACCGCCGGCACCAAAAACAGGTACAGCCAGGGATGGAAGCGGAAAAACGGCTCCAGATCAGCAATTTCGCGCTCATAAAAGCCGCCGAGATAAAACGTGAAGACGGCCGACAGGAGCAGAAAAATCACGATGAACACATAGGCCACCGGCGTGGCAAAACAGGCGGTCAGCTCGCGCCGCAGGACGGTGGATACATTGCGCAGATTCATGCCGCATCCTGTAACGTAATGGTTCGAAATACATCTTCCAGCCGACCCGGTTCAAGCTGGAGCTGATGAACGGTCCAACCGCTGTCCTCGATGACCCGGTTGACGGCCTGGAACAGCTTGCCCTGACCGGATGGGAAAACCGTCACCCGCGACTGACGTACCTCCACGGCACGCGCTTCGATCAGCCCGCCGAGTCTGGAGGCGGCGCGCTCGGGGTCGTCAACCTGCAAGGTAACCGCGTTGTGGTAGCGCGACCGGCCCAGCAGTCCGGCCGGAGTGTCATCGGCCAGCAGACGGCCGCGGGCAATGATCATGGCACGGCTACACAGCGCGCCAACCTCTTCCAGGATATGGGTCGAAATGACGATGATCTTGTCGGGCGCCATCTCGCGAATCAACTGGCGAACCTGACGCTTCTGATTGGGATCGAGTCCGTCGGTGGGCTCGTCGAGGATCAGCACCGGCGGGTCATGCAAAATGGCCTGGGCCAGACCGACGCGCCGCTTGAAACCCTTCGACAGGGTTTCGATCGTCTGCTCCATCACCGCACCAAGTTCGAGCCGCTCGGCTGCCGAGCTCACCCGCTGGCCCAGCTCTGCGCCGGAATAACCGCGTGCACGAGCAATAAAACGCAGAAACTGCGCCACGCTCAGCTCCGCGTAGAGCGGCGCACCCTCGGGCAGGTAGCCGATCAGGCGCCGGGCGGCCAGTGAATCGCTGCAAATATCGTGGCCGAATAGCTCTGCCGTCCCCGACGTGGGTGGCAGGAAGCCGGTCAGCATCTTCATGGTGGTTGATTTGCCGGCCCCGTTGGGACCAAGAAAGCCCAGCACGGTGCCGGGTTCGACTTCAAAACTGAGCTCGTCGACGGCCAACAGGCTGCCAAATCGACGGGTCAGGTTTCTGGCTGCAAGCATCGGTCGTTTCTCTAATTCTGGTTGGTCCGATCAAAAGCGATTGGCGGCGGCTGCGTGAATTTTCAAGTGCCGGACGAATTTTTCCGGCAGCGACCCGAGCGGGTGCCGCTTGGCTTATTATCGCCCGATATGGAACCCGTCATTCTCGATCATCTGCCCGCCGGTCTGCTGGACCGGTCCGCCAGCCAGCTTCACGAAATCCTTCCCGGCCCGAGCCTGATTCATCTTCCCGGGCGACGCCTGCAGCCGCTGTTCGTGAGCGTTTTGCAGCACGGCAACGAAATTTCCGGCTGGGAGGCCGTACGCCGCTTGCTCAAGGGGCGATATGCCCGCGATCCCCTGCCCCGCAGCCTGGTGCTGTTCGTGGCCAATGTGCGCGCCGCCGAGCGCAACCGCCGCCACCTGTCCGACCAGCCTGATTTCAATCGCTGCTGGCCGGGCAGCGTGACCGCACCCGGCCCGATTCATCGCCTGCTCGAGCGCGTTACCGAGCATGTGCGCGCGCTCAAGCCGCTGGCCAGTGTCGACGTGCACAACAATACCGGCGACAACCCGCACTACGCGGCCATCAACTACATCGAGTCACAGCATCTCAGGCTGGCCGCCCTGTTCTCGCGCACCATCCTCTATTTCAACCAGCCACAGGGGGTCCAGTCCAGCGCCTTCGGGGCGTTCTGTCCGGCGGTAACGCTCGAATGTGGCCCACCGGGCCGCCTTGACGGCACCGATCATGCCATGAGCTATCTTGCTTCGGTCATCAACCTTGAGACGATCGACCGTCGCCCCCCGGCACCGGAAGATGTCGAACTGTTCCGGATGTTTGCCACGGTCAACGTCCCTGCGGAGCGCTCCTTGAGCTTTGCCCCGGACGGCTCTGACATTGTCTTGCGCGACGATCTCGACGGGTTCAACTTCTGCGAACTGCCGGCCGGCACACGCTTTGGCCGCATCAAGGACGGCCTCTCGGAGCCCTTGCAGGTTCACGATCATGACCACGACAGTCCGGTCTCTGGCTGGTTCGAAACCGTGAACGGCGAACTGGTCAGCGCGCGCCCGATGACGCCAGCCATGCTGACCACCAACCTGCGCGTGATCCGCCAGGACTGTCTGGGGCATTTGATGGAGCGAATTCCGGCCAGCCAAGTGGCCGGGATACCCGAACGCGGGCTGAAACGGATGGACTCCGGCTCGTGAGATAATGCCCGTCGCATGGCAGCATCCACAAAGAGGAACACCCAATGAACCTGTTTTCTGCCCTGGTTGCAATTGTTGCAATCATTGCCGTGGTCACGATCAGCCGCCAATGGTTTGCGGCACGGCACAAGAGCGGCCTGGACCACGAGCGTCTGGAGCAGCTCGACGGCGAGCTGCGCGAACGAATCGAAACGCTCGAACGGATCGTCACTGACCAGCGCGATGCGCTGCGCAAAAAATTCGATGATCTCTGAACGCAACAATCTGGTCGCCCGTGGCGTGCGGCTGTTCTTCAAAGGCCTGGGCACCATTGTCCCAATCGCCCTGACCCTGGTGATCGTGCTGTGGCTGGCCGGCATCGCCGAGCGCGGCATCGGCTCGCTGATAAAGCTCGTCCTGCCCGAAGCCTGGTACATCACCGGCATGGGTCTGGTCGGCGGTATTCTGGTGGTTCTGGCCATCGGTTTGCTCAGCCAGCTATGGCTGTTTCGCAAACTCATTGAACGGGGCGAGTCCGTTCTCGACCGAATGCCGATCGTCAAGTCCGTGTATCGTGCCACCAAAGACTTTGTCGAGTATTTTTCAGGTGATGACGAAGGCCGGTTCAACAAGGTGGTGCTGGTCCGCCACCCAAGCCTTCAGGTTGCAATTCTGGGCTTTATCACCCGCGAAGATTTCTCCGAACTGCCCTTTGGTAGCGACGGCGAGGTCGCCGTCTACCTGCCGCTCAGCTACCAGGTCGCCGGCTATACGATCTTCATCCCCAAGGCATGGTGTGAACCGGTCGATATGCCCTTCGAAGACGCCCTGCGCCTGATTCTGACCGCGGCCATGGCGCGGCGCAGCAACACTGAACCATAAGGGGCTCAAGGCGGAAGGGCGAAAGGCACGGAAGACGGTTTACGGGCCCTTTCCTGCAGCCCGTAACCGGTTGTTTTCCCTACCCCTTTGGCCTTCGCCTTGGCGATTCAACGCATGTCGATCCCAGGTACGGACCGATCCTCGGGGCCGGTGTAATCGGCGCCGGGGCGAATGATGCGGTTGTTGGCGCGCTGCTCCATGATGTGGGCGCACCAGCCGGTCACCCGCGAGATCACGAAGATTGGCGTGAACAGGCTGGTGGGAATACCCATGAAGTGGTAGGCCGAGGCGTGATAGAAGTCGGCGTTGGCGAACAGCTTTTTCTCTTCCCACATCGTCTTCTCGACGATTTCAGATGCCGGGAACAAGGTATCGTCACCGACTTCTTCCGCGAGCTTGCGCGACCATTCACGAATGATGGCGTTGCGCGGGTCTTTCTCGCGATAGACGGCGTGGCCAAAGCCCATGATCTTTTCCCGATTGGCCAGTTTCTGCAGCACATCCTCACGCGCCTGCTCGACGCTGTGATACTGCTCCAGCATGGCCATGGCCATTTCGTTGGCACCACCGTGCAGCGGCCCGCGTAGCGAGCCGATCGCGCCGGTCACGCACGAGTGCATGTCCGAGAGGGTCGAGGCGCACACGCGGGCGGTAAAGGTGGACGCATTGAATTCGTGCTCGGCATACAGAATCAGCGACACGTCCATCACGCGAGCGTGCAGCTCACTTGGCGGCTTGTCATGCAACAAGTGCAGGAAATGGGCGCCGATTCCGTCGTCATCCGTTTCGACTTCAATGCGCTTGCCGTCGTGACTGTAGCGGTACCAGTAGGCGACCATTGACGGAAAACTGGCCAGCAGACGGTCGGCCGTCTCTTCCTGGGCGTCGAAATCTTCTTCAGTTTCCAGATTGCCGAGAAAGGAGCATCCGGTGCGCAGCACGTCCATCGGATGGGCCGTGGCGGGAATGCGCTCAAGCACTT
Organism: uncultured Wenzhouxiangella sp.; assembly: GCA_937876395.1. GTDB lineage: Bacteria > Pseudomonadota > Gammaproteobacteria > Xanthomonadales > Wenzhouxiangellaceae > Wenzhouxiangella. The sequence continues at coordinate 13,367 of CALEIM010000139.1, forward strand.
CCTTGACAGCAGCAGGCAGCCCACGCCGCGACTTGAGACGCCGGGTATAGGCAGCCAGCTCCTCGCGATTGGGCAAATGACCCTTGAGAATCAGATGGGCGACCTCGTTGAAGCTGGTCTTTTCAGCCAGTTCATCCACGGCATAGCCACGGTAGCGCAGGCTGTTGCCGGCCGCGCCCACGGTACAGATAGCAGTTTCACCGGCCGACTGGCCGCGCAGGCCGGCGCCGGTTTTCTTGTCAGTCATTTGGACTCCTTGCTGAACAGTTCATCCAGCTTGTTCTCGAAATCGTGATAACCCAGAACCTCATACAGCGATTCTCTGGTCTGCATGGCATCGACCACGTTTTTCTGGTGGCCGTCCCGGCCGATCGCCTCGTACACGGCCAGCGCGGCCTGGCTCATGGCGCGAAAGGCCGACAGCGGATACAACACCAGGCCAGCGCCGGCGTGGCGCAGTTCTTCCACCGAAAACAGCGGTGTGCGGCCAAACTCGGTGATGTTGGCCAGCACCGGCACGTTGACCTGCCGGGCAAACTCGGCGAACTCGTCGAGGGTGTGCAGCGCCTCGGCAAAAATCATGTCGGCACCGCATTCAACGTACAGCGCTGCACGATCAACGGCAGCCGCCATACCCTCACCGGCGTAGGCGTCGGTGCGGGCCATGAACACGAAGCTGTCATCCCCGCGCGCATCAACGGCCGCGCGCACGCGATCGGCCATCTCTTCGGGGCTGACCAGCGCCTTGTTGGGCCGATGCCCGCAGCGCTTGGCCGCCACCTGGTCCTCAAGATGAATCGCGGCCACGCCGGCGCGTTCCATCTCGCGCACCGTACGGGCAATGTTGAAGGCGCTGCCCCAGCCGGTATCCACATCCACCAGCAGCGGCAAATCACTGATGGAAGTGATTCGGCGGGCATCTTCAACTACATCGGCCAGCTGGGTGATACCCAGATCCGGCAGGCCGAAGCTGGAGTTGGCCACCCCGGCCCCGGAAAGATAGATGGCCTGATGACCGGCGCGCTCGGCCAGCAGGGCGCTATAAGCGTTGACCGTGCCGACCACCTGCAGCGGCGGCTTTTCGGCAACCAGTCGGCGAAAACGTGTACCGGGAGATGGATCGCTCATCGTAAAACTTGCAACTCCATGGAAATGGAAGGTAGCCCGGCATTTTACCATGGCCACTCCTGACACCCGACTCGGCCGCGCCCTCAGACCCGATGCACCTGCGCCGTTTCCACCGCATAAACCGCGCGATTGATCAGTTCGACCGCATCCTCGAACGGAATAAACGGCACGACAATCTGACCGTGCGGCAACATCAGGCGAACCGTGGCCAGATCGTGGCGCCACAGATACGGCGTGCGCACCAGCGTCGCCTGCTGCACCAGAGCCACCTCAAAGGCATCCAGGCGCTGCCCGAACAGGCCCTGACGCACCCAGCAGATGCCGTCATCAAGCTGCCACGCCCAGACTTTCCAGCTTCGATGAACCAGCCACAGCACCACCAGCAGTACCAGCAACAGTCCGGCGAGCACTGGGCGGAAGCCGGGCAGAAACCACCAGGCCAACCCACACGCCAGCAGTATCGGTATCGCCAGGCGGGTCCAGTACAGGCTGCGAAAACGCCGACTGATCGGCCGCATATTCCGTGGCAGCTCAAAGCCGGCCATCAGCCGGGCGGTCAGCGCATGATCCTCAGAACGAATCCCGGGCACCACAAAGCGCTGGTTTCTTCCTTCGGCGTCGTCGTCCTTGTGGCTGGTCTGCCGGGCGATCAGATACCACTGGCCCGCCAGGCGGCCCAGGGCGGTCTGGATCAGGGTCAGGCCGGTCAGCTTCTCGCGCCGAATGGTCTGTTCGCGTCGATCCAGCAGGCCGCAAACCGCCAGAAATCGATCACCGTAGTCGCGCAGCTCAAAACCGTGAAAGCGCAGCAGCGAAAGGAGGCCCGAGAGCGCAAACAGCAGCGCGCCAAGAACCAGTACCAAAGCGACGACCGCAGCCCAGCCGACGCTCAAAAACGTCTGCAGCAGCTCACTCACACCCGTTGACTCAAGCCAGCCCTCGACCCGGCTCCACAGGATGCTGGCCAGCCAGGCCGCAACACCAGCAATCAGCCAGACCTGGTTGCTGACCAGTCCATGAACAAAAATTCGGGCTGTCGATGGCTGGTGAAACAGCTCGTGAGCGGCCAGATCGGCCGCTACGCTTGCAGCTTTGGTCTGCTCTGGCAGCGCCTCTTGCGGCTGGTCCGCGTTCTGGCCATTGGTGAGTTCATCGATCTGCGCACCGCCATGCTGCGCAACCCGATCACGCAGGCTCTGTGCCAGGCTCAGGCGGATACCGGGCAGTTCAAGCTCGGTCGATTCAGCGCCCGAAGTTTCAGCAGCAAAGCGCACCAGACCAAATGGCCGAAAGTAAAATGGCTGGCTGATACTGATGTTCTGCACGCGGGCGAAGCGCATGCGCAGATCCTTTTTCACGAACAGACCGCTGCGAACGCGCAGGGCCTCGCCCTCAATGCGGAATTGAAAGCGCCGCTGATAAATGACTGCAGCCAGCACGGCCAACAGCAAGGCCGCCAGGCCACCCAACAGAAACTCGCGCAGGCCGAGCCGATCAAGCACCGCGAAACTGAACCCGGCGCCGGCGAAGATATAGAGATTCTGGCGCACAAACTTCGCGCTGCCGCCGACGATCAAAAACAGCAGCGCCATCGGCGCCAGGCGTTGCCAACGATTGAGGTCGGACGAAGCCACCTTATGCCTTGCCCGTATCTGCACCACTGTCGGCGGCTGCAGCAATCTGTTCGAGCAGGTATTCGCGCACCCGGTGGGCGTCTTCCTGGTCCAGCCCGGCGACGGTCAGATCGGCACTGGCGCCACCGGCGGTATAGCACTTGAGCTGCATCAAGCCGAATTTGCGTTCCAATGGGCCGTGCGTCGCCTCGACGTGCTGGATGCGGGCAAACGGCAAAATTACGATCTTGCGCCACAGCACGCCGTAGCGATAGACCAGATCATGCTCACGCAGGGCCCAGGCCCGGATGCGAAAATCCAGACGGGCATAAACCGCGCCCAGCGCGGCGATCATCAGCGGCAGCACCGGCGCCCACCACGCCCAGGAACGGTCTCCCAGACCAAAGGGCAGCAAGGAAAACCAGACGGCCGCGGCCATGACCGCAGCCGCGACCAGCCAGAAGACACACTGATGGATCAGGCTCCAGGGCAGGTAGGACGGCGCTACAGCCTGAAGTTCGACGCGTCGGAAGTCGGGCAGATGGGCTACCTGAACCTGCGGGTTTTCAAACGCACTGCCCTGCTCCATGCTTGCCTTGCTCCGGTTCGAGTATTCGCACAGTATCCCGCGCCCAGGCTCGACGGTCCAGTGACATTGGTCATACCCGGGAGGGCCTTATTCGCCGCTTCGCTCCGCGCGCTTGCGTTCGTGTTCTTTAAGACGTTTCTTGCGCAAGCGAATGTTTTGTGGGGTAATTTCTACCAGCTCATCGTCGTTGATGAACTCCATGGCCTGCTCCAGCGTCATGCGGATCGGCGGTGTGAGCTGGACGGCGTCATCCTTGCCGGCGGCGCGGATATTGGTCAGCTTCTTGCCCTTCATGGGATTGACCACCAGGTCGTTGGCGCGTGCGTGCAGGCCGATGATCTGGCCTTCGTAGACGTCCTCACCGGGACCGAGGAAGAGCTTGCCGCGTTCCTGCAGATTGAACAAGGCAAAGGCCACGGTCGTGCCGTTTTCCATACTGATCAGGGTGCCGTTGGCACGCTCGGCGAGGCGCTCGGCCGCCGGTCCCCAGTGATCGAAAACACGAAACAGCAGGCCGGTGCCCGAAGTCATCGTCCGATAGGCGCTCTGGAAACCGATCAGCCCCCGGGCCGGAGCAATGTAGTCCAGACGCACCCTGCCCTTTCCATCCGACTGCATATTTTCAAGCTGAGCCTTGCGCTCGCCCATGGCCTGCATCACAGCGCCCTGAAACTGCTCATCCAGATCAAGCACGACCTGCTCCCAAGGCTCCTGAATCAGGCCATCAGCACCCTCACGCTTGCGTACCCGCGGCCTTGAGACCGCGAGTTCGAAACCTTCACGGCGCATGGCCTCGATCAGCACGGCCAGATGCAGCTCACCGCGACCGGCAACCTCAAACTGCTCGGCATCGGTGGTATCACTCACCTCAAGGGCCACGTTGTGGCTGGCTTCCTGAAACAGACGCGCGCGCAGTTGCCGGCTGGTCAGGTACTTTCCTTCCCGACCGGCGAACGGCGAACTGTTGACCTGAAAAGTCATCTGGATGGTCGGCTCATCGACGCTCAGCGGCGGCAGCGCCTCGATATGCGCCGGATCGCACAAGGTGTCGGAAATGCCTAGCGGGTCGATTCCCGAAACCGCGATGATGTCGCCGGCGCTGGCCTGGTCAACTTCTTCGCGCCGCAGGCCCTTGAAGCCGAGCACCTGCATCACCCGGCCCGAGCGAGTCTTGCCGCGGCGATCAATCACGCTCACGGCCTGGCTGGTCCGCACCCGTCCGCGCTTGATCCGGCCAATTCCGATCAGGCCAACATAGCTTGAGTAGCTCAGGCTGGAAACCTGCATCTGGAACGGCCCGTCAGGATCCACGTCCGGTTCGGGCACATGCTTGATCAGGGTTTCGAACAGGGGCGTGAAGTCACCACTGTCAACGTCCGGCTCCAGCGCCGCATAGCCGTTCAGTCCCGAGGCATAGAGCACCGGAAAATCAAGCTGTTCATCGGTGGCACCGAGCTTGTCGAACAGATCAAAGGTCTGATCGAGCACCCAGTCAGGTCGCGCTCCGGGGCGATCAATCTTGTTGATCACCACGATCGGTCGAAAGCCCATGCCGAAGGCTTTCTGGGTAACAAAGCGGGTCTGCGGCATCGGGCCGTCAACGGCGTCGACCAGCAACAGCACCGAATCGACCATCGACAGTACACGCTCGACCTCACCACCGAAATCGGCGTGACCGGGCGTATCGACAATATTGATCCGCCAGCCCTGCCAGTTGATGGCGGTGTTTTTGGCCAGAATGGTAATGCCTCTTTCGCGCTCCTGATCTCCGGAGTCCATCACCCGCTCCTCCAATCGCTCGTGCGCTGCAAACTCGCCAGACTGGCGCAACAACTGATCGACCAGCGTGGTCTTGCCATGGTCAACATGGGCAATGATGGCGATATTTCGAAGCTTCATGCAAATTCCGGAAACAGCAGGGCGGCGGATTATACCGCCGCAGGGGCTGGACCATGCGTTAAAATACTGGCCCTCTATTCAAACTAGCCTATTTCAGGAGTCCAGGCAATGAACCAACCCCTGCGCGTCGCCATTACCGGCGCGGCCGGCCAGATCGGCTATCAGCTCTGCTTCCGAATCGCTGCCGGCGACATGCTTGGGGCCGATCAGCCCATCATCCTGCAGCTCATCGAAATTCCCCCGGCCATTGACGCGCTGAAAGGGGTGGCCATGGAACTCGAAGACGCCGCCCTGCCCCTGCTGCACGGTATTGTCACCACCACGGAACTTGATGAAGGCTTCAAGGATGCTGACGTTGCCATTCTGGTCGGCGCCAGGCCGCGCGGACCGGGCATGGAGCGCGCCGATTTGCTGACTGAAAACGGCAAGATCTTTGGCCCGCAAGGCAAAAGCCTGAACGCAGTGGCCAGCCGGGACGTAAAAGTACTGGTGGTCGGCAACCCGGCCAATACCAACGCCCTGATAGCGCAGGCCAATGCGCCAGACCTGCCGGCCGAGAATTTCACCGCCATGACCCGCCTTGACCACAACCGGGCATTAGCCCAGCTTGCCGGCAAAACCGGTCTGCACCACAGCCACATCCGACAGATGACGATCTGGGGCAACCATTCGTCCACCCAGTATCCTGATCTGCACCACGCCCGCGTGGATGGCAAACCGGCCCTCGATCTGGTTGATCGCGGCTGGTACGAGTCCGACTTCATCCCCACGGTGCAGCAGCGCGGCGCGGCCATCATCAAGGCGCGCGGCGCCTCCAGCGCGGCCTCGGCCGCCTCCAGCGCCATTGACCACATCCGCAGCTGGATGCAGGGCACCGATGGCAATGACTGGATATCGATGGCGGTTCCGGCCGACGGCAGCTACGGCATCGAGCCGGGAGTGATATTTTCGTATCCCTGCATCTGCAAAGACGGTCGCTGGTCGATCGTTCAGGGCCTGAAAATCAACGCGTTTTCGCAGGCTCGGCTTGACGCCACCGATGCAGAGCTTCGCGAAGAGCGACGGGCAGTCGAGAACCTGCTTTAATCCTCTGAAATCTGTTTGGATCTCAACGGAGTAACGAATGAAAGCAATCAAGGCACTATTGATACTCAGCCTCGCGGCAACAGCCCTGCTGGCCACGGCCGCCGGCCTGCAGCGCACAACGGCACCTGAAGGAGCCAGCGTTTACTTCATCGCGCCGCAAGACGGTGACACCGTCAGCAGCCCGGTCACTATCCGCTTTGGCCTGGAAGGCATGGGCGTGGCGCCGGCCAGCATCGATTTTGAAGATACCGGCCACCACCACTTGCTGATAAACGTCGACGAAGAAAAGATGCCCGCGCTGAACAGGCCACTGCCTACCACCGACCAGATCGTGCATTTCAACGGTGGACAGACCGAAGCCCAAATCGAGCTGGAGCCGGGTGAGCATCGTTTGCAGCTGATGCTCGGCGACTATCGCCACATCCCGCACGACCCGGAAATCGCCTCGGAAATCATCACCATTACTGTCGAATAGCTAAAATTCTGCATCCAGCCGCAGCCACAAAATTCGGCCAGGCTGATTGAAGCGCCCGTTGGCCGGCAGCCCAAACGTCGGCATTGCCGGCTTGGTTCAGATGCTCGCTGCAGGTGACCGTACCCCGCGATTCGAGCATGGGGCAATGTGGGAGATTAAGCATATCAGGCTGCCTCTGCGGCGAATACCGCAGGTGGTTTGTGATCCAGCGAGCGGTGTGGCCTGACGGTGTTGTAGTGGTCGCGCCACTGGCTAATCGTTGATCGGGCATCGTCCAGGCTGGCGAACCAATGCAGGTTGAGGCAGTAGTCTCGGAACTTGCCGTTGAAGCTCTCGACGAAGGCATTCTGTGTCGGTTTTCCAGGCTGGATGAAGTGCAGCTTAATACGCCGGTCTCGAGCCCAGAAAAACATCGCTTTGCTGGTGAACTCAGGGCCGTTGTCGCAGACTAGCGTTGAGGGCAGCGGCCGGCTCTGGGCCAGCTCATCGAGCGCTCGAGCCACGCGCTCGCCAGAGATCGAGAAATCCACGACCTGCAGCACACACTCGCGGGTGAAGTCGTCAACGACGTTGAGGACGCGAAGGCGCCGCCCGTTGGCGAGCTGATCGCTGACGAAGTCCATCGACCAGCGTTCGTTGGCCTGGCTCGGCACGACCATCGGGACCCGCGGCCGGGTAAGCTTCTTACGCCGCTTGGTGCGGACCTGAAGGCCTTCCTCGCGGTAAAGCCGGTACGTCCGCTTGCGATTGAGGACCAGGCCTTCGATCCGAAGCATGCCGTGCAAGGTCGGGTAGCCATAGCGAGGGTATTTCTCGGCCAAGGTCTTGAGACGAGCGCGCAGTGTTGCGTCGTCTCGGCCTTGCGGCTTGTACCAGGCCGCCGATCGGCTGAAGCCGACCAGGCGACAGGCCCGACGCTCGCTGATGCGACGATTCTTGAGGTGCTCCACGGCCCGACGTCGCTGCGTGGCCGTCACCATTTTCCCTCGACAAGCTCCTTGAGCGCGGCCTTGTCGAGCTCAGCTTCGCCCAGCAGACGCTTGAGCTTGGCGTTCTCGCTCTCCAACTCACGCAGCCGCTTGGCCTCGGAGACCTCCATGCCGCCGAATTTTGATTTCCAGCGATAGACCGTGTTCTCGGCCACGCCGTGACGGCGGGCGATGTCCGGAACGGAGGCGCCAGCCTCGTGCTCCTTGAGGATCGAGATGATCTGTTCTTCTGTGTATCGTTTGCGCTTCATTTGGGGACCTCCCAGGGGTCAGAATATCGGGAAATCCCACATGCTGCATGGCTCGGATTAGTGGGGTACGGTCAATGACGGGGCCTGCCAGGGCGTGGAAGCCGGCTTCCGGACAAAAAGAAACCCCGTAACCACAGGTGGCTACGGGGTTTCTGAAGTAAATGCCTGGCAGTGACCTACTCTCACACGGCTAATGCCGCACTACCATCGGCGCTGACGCGTTTCACTGCCGAGTTCGGGATGGGATCGGGTGGTTCCACGTCGCTATTGCCACCAGGCAAACTCAACTGTACACCGGCAAAATACCGGCACCGTTGATCCCGACCGTTTATGGTCGGGCTCTCTGCTAAAAGCAAAGAGACGGAATCTGTTCAAGAGCGCTGTCGTGTCAACGCAAGAGCGTGTTAAAACGCTCCAATTGGCTTTGGTGTTATATGACCAAGCCTCACGGGCAATTAGTACTGGTTAGCTTCATGCATTACTGCACTTCCACACCCAGCCTATCAACCTGGTAGTCTTCCAGGGCCCTTCAGGGACCTCTCGGGTCCAGTGAGACCTAATCTTGGATGGGGCTTCCCGCTTAGATGCTTTCAGCGGTTATCCCTGCCGATCGTAGCTACCCGGCGATGCATCTGGCGATACAACCGGAACACCAGCGGATCGTCCACTCCGGTCCTCTCGTACTAGGAGCAGATTTCCTCAAGTCTCAAACGCCCACGGCAGATAGGGACCGAACTGTCTCACGACGTTCTAAACCCAGCTCG
>CALEIM010000140.1 GCA_937876395.1 uncultured Wenzhouxiangella sp.
GCGACGACCGTCAGCGCGTGGCGCCAGCCGGCCGGGTCGGGATCCTCCATCAGCGCCCGCAGGTGGCGCAGCGCGCGGCGGCTGCGCCCCTCGCGCAGCGCCAGCGTGGCCTCGGCCGCGCCCATCGCCAGCGAGGCCGGCGCGCGCTCGCGCCACAGCTCCAGTGCGGCCGCGGCGGTCCGGTCGTCCTTGCCCAGCAGGGCGATGCGGGTGGCGCGCTCGGCCAGGCCGGCATCGTCGTCGCCGGCGGCGCGGGCGGCGTCCAGGTACCAGCCCGCGGCCTCGTCCAGGCGGCCGGCCTGGAGCGCGAATTCGCCGGCCATGGTCGCGCCCAGCACGTCTTCACGCAGCGGCACGGCCGCCTGCGCCGGTGCCGGGCAGGTCCAGGACAGGCAGGCCAGCAGGACGGCGCCCGCGGCAATCCGGCGCACGGGATTCGGGAAAGCGGGCATCGAAGTCGGCCGGACCTTAGAATGGAGCACTCGAACCGGAAGCTTATCGCAAGCGCCTGAACGCACATGCGTGCGGGCCGCCAGCCAAGCGCATGACCCTGTACGCCCTCGGCATCAACCACCAGACCGCGCCGGTCGCCCTGCGCGAGCGCGTCGCGTTCGGCGAAGGCGAGGTGCCGGCCGCGCTGGCCGCGCTGCGCGCGCTGCCGGGAGTGCGCGAGGTCGCCCTGCTGTCGACCTGCAACCGGACCGAGCTGTACGCGTCGGCCGAAGACGACGCGGTGCTGGCCGACTGGCTGGCCTCGCACCCGCGCGGTGGCGGCGACCTGCACGCCTACCTGTACCGGCACGCGGGCGACGCCGCCGCGCGCCACCTGTTCCGGGTCGCCTGCGGGCTGGACTCGATGGTGCTGGGCGAGCCGCAGATCCTGGGCCAGGTCAAGCAGGCCTGGACGATGGCCCGCGATGGCCGCGCCCTGGGCGGGGAACTGGACCGGCTGTTCCAGCACGCCTTCGTCACCGCCAAGCGCGCGCGCACGGAAACCAGGATCGGCTCCAGCCCGGTGTCGGTGGCGTCGCTGGCGGTGCGCCTGGCGCAGGAATCGTTCGCCCGTCCGGACGATTCGGTGGCGCTGCTGATCGGCGCCGGCGAGACCATCGAACTGGCCGCGCGCCACCTGGCCCAGTCGCGGGTCAAGCGGCTGCTGATCGCCAACCGCACCTACCGCCATGCGCAGGAGCTGGCCGAACGCCACGGCGCGGTCGCGCTGCCGCTGGAGGAGCTCGAGCACCACCTGTTCCTGGCCGACGTGGTGTTCTCGGCCACCGCCAGCCAGTCGCCCGTGCTCACCCGCGCGCACATCGCGCACGCGCTGTCGCTGCGCAAGCGCCGGCCGATGATGCTGATGGACCTGGCGGTGCCGCGCGACATCGAACCGGAGGTGGCCGAACTCGAGGATGCCTTCCTCTACACCGTGGACGACCTGGACCGGGTGGTCGAGCAGAACCGGCGCAGCCGCGGCGATGCCGCCCAGCAGGCCGAGACCATCGTCGACCTGCAGGTGGCGCGCTACGCGCAGGCGCTGGCCATGGGCACGCGCAACGAACCGCTCAAGCGGCTGCGCGCGCATGGGCACGCGGCGCGGGCGGAACTGGTCGAGCGCGCGCGCCAGCAGATCGCGCTGGGGCACGATCCGACCGCGGTGATCGACCAGCTCGCGCACGCCCTCACCAACCGCCTGCTGCACGTGCCCACCGCGGCCATGCGCACCGCCGCCGCGCGCGGCAACCTCGACCTGCTGCAGGCCTTCGAGCCGCTGCTGCCCCCCCTCCCGACCGACGACGATGCTGCCGACCCTGCGCCGCAAGCTTGAGGCGCTGGCCGAACGTCGCGAGGAACTGGAACGGCTGCTGGCCGATCCCAAGATCGCCGGCGACCAGCAGCGGTTCCGCGCCCTGTCGCGCGAGTTCTCGCAGCTCGAACCCCTGTCCACCGCGCTGGCCGCCGAACAGCAGGCCCTGGAAGAGGGCCAAACCCGCAAACAGGCCATTCAGGCCGCTTACGACCGCTTTTATTCAGGCGATATTGCTGCCGAGATCGTGCGCGCCAACCGCGCGGCCGGTGGGCTGTTTACGCTCCAAGATCTGGCCGACTGGGACATGAAATTCGAGGATCCTGTATCCACCACCTACCGCGGTATCGACGTCTACAAGCTGACCGTCTGGACCCAGGGCCCGGCGCTGCTGCAAACGCTCAATCTTCTTGAGGGCTTCGACCTCAAGGCGATGGGTTACAACTCGACCCGCTACATCCATACGCTCTACCAGGCGATGAACCTGGCCTTTGCCGACCGCGACTTTTACTATGGCGACCCCGACACCCCTCCCGATGAGCCCGTTACCGGCCTGTTGTCAAAGGACTACGCCGCCGAGCGGCGCAAGCTGATCCCAGAAGACCGCAACCGGACCGACTACCTGCCCGGCGACCCGTATGCGTTCCAGGCCGGCGCCAACCCCTTCGAGACGCTGCGCCAAAACTGGCAGCTGGTGCCGCCCAACGCCGCGGCCGAAGGCGAACAGGGCTTTCAGCAGGCCGGTCTGATGAGCTTCGAGGAGGGATTTCTTGCCGGCACCACCGCCATCCAGGCCGCCGATGCCGACGGCTGGGTGGTTTCGGTTACGCCCTCGGGCGGCTGGGTGCCGGCCTTTATCGCCGGCAACACCGGTATCGGCCTGAGCCAGCGCATGCAAAGCTTTGTGCTCGATGAATCACTCAATCCCTATAACGTGGTCGCACCGGGCAAACGTCCGCGGGTCACCCTGACCCCCACCCTGGCCCTGAAAAATGGCCGACCGCTGATGGCCTTTTCCGTACAGGGTGGCGATTCCCAGGACCAGAACCTGTTGCAATTTTTTCTCAATATGATCGAGTGGGACATGAACGTCCAGCAGGCCGCCGAAGGCCGGCACAATTTTCTCAGCTACCAGATGCAAAGCAGCTTCGGCGCCCACCAGGCCGAACCGGGCCGCATCGAAATAGCCCGCTCGCTGCCACCATGGATCATCGAACAACTGGGTAGCATGGGCTACCACGTTGACCTGGTCGAGCGCGTCTACAACCCCACCCAGGCCATCTGGTTCGACCACGAAAACGGCACCATGCAAGGCGGCGTGAGCGACTACGGCGATGACTACGGTATCGCCTGGTAGGTGGCCCGGTAATTCTTTTTTTGAGCTGCCACTCACGCTCAGGTTCATCAAGAACAATCTGGCACCGCCTGGACGGCAATAGCCCTTTGTAATTTCACGTTGGCAACGCAAGCGCACTGCGCCCATGGCAAAACCCCTTGGCTCCATGACCCCATCATGTCTCTTGTAAGCTGCGTCATCACATGGCCATAAGAATGCCACTTGGAGCAATGAACAAAAATTGACTTCGCTTCCGCGAACATGCTATACCTTGATTCGGCTGCTTGGCGTGTAGCTTACAATTCTACTCTGGGCAGCAATGTGTGCACGACCAGTTTCGTGCTTTGGGAGAACCATGGGAGGGCGTTATGAAACCAATGACTTTGGCAGCCGTGTGCTCAATCACCTTGCTGGCAAGCACCGTAAGTGCAGCACCTTCATTTGAAAGGATTGATCGAACCGCATCGGATACTGCTTTCCTGACCATTCAGGAAGCAGCAACCGAACGGGCTCAGAAACTGCAAGCTGATCTGGCCCCGGGAGCTGCACAATCCTGGCAGGTTGATCTCAACCTTGACGCGTTGACCCGAATTGAAGGACAAGATGGACAACGTGCCAATGCCCGCCGCGGAGCACCGCTCTCAGGCCACCATCTGGATCTCGACATCCCGGAACGTGGCATGCCGCTTCGACTCAGGTTCGATACTGTGTATGAAGGCTTCGGCGGAGTAATCACCTACGCTGGCATCATTGAGGGCGATGAAGGCTCTTTGGTAGCGATCAGCGTTGATGGCGACGAGATACTTGGCAAGATCCATCACTCGGAAGGCTACACCTACCTGATCGAGCGCGACCGCAGCAGCAGTCATTACACTCTGAGCGTCATTGACCAAACCTTGATCCCCCGAGTGCGCAAGTCACATGACACCGCTACCGTGGCAGAACATACCGGCCACGCCGGCTTGACAGTATCAAATCCTCAGGAAAAAGTGGAGACGTTTACACCCATGTCCTCCAGTGGAGAGGTCAGGCTGCTGGTGTTGTACACGCCAGCGGCTGCCGCAGCGAACAACATCGGCTTGATGGCAAACAATATTGTCAGTACTTTCAATCAGTCCCTGAGCCTGAGCGGTGTTGACAGCAGCAACTATGTCACCTTGGCCGATCTGCGATCGATTGGCAACAACCTCTCCACGCTAGACAACCGCTGCAATGATGAAATCGTCCCTGACATGCGCAACGGGATCGGAGCTTTCGCTAATCTTGATGACTGGATGGAAGTGGCCTATGCGGACATTGCCCTGGCCATAGTAACCACCGAGCCGTCCTACACCGAATGTTATGACGGTTATGGAAGACTGGGCGGAGCAGCATACCTGATACCATCTACAGACTATCCGGATCATCCCTCGCCGTTTTCAAACACTACAGACACCTATGCGTTGGCCGACCTGACCGCAATTCACGAAATCGGTCATGTTCTCAATGGACGGCACGAGTATGATTGTCATGACGGAACACTACCCTCCTATGCCTGTGGTTACGCACCCACTCATTGTAACTGGCAAACCATAATGGGTGGCTATGGTCAGTGCGGCTTCGATTTTGACGAAGATCCAGGCCAGCAACCCACTGTTCGTATCGCACGCTGGTCGAACCCGAATATCAACTACAGTGGTGAGCCAACGGGTGTAACAGGCTCGGGCCCCAGTGGGCGCAATATGGCATTGGCGCTTGATATCAACATGCCGCATGCCGCAACCTGGAAGGGCGCTCAGGCAGCACCTCCCCCAGCGCCGAACCCGATCAGTGTGATGCCTGGCCTGTGTTACGGATTCAATACCGTTAATTGGACACCCCAGACCGGTGGGGTCGAGTACCGCCTGTACCAAAGTACATCATCGGCCTTCACCAACCCTGGCCTGATTTACAGCGGGCCCGGAGCGGCAGCAGTTACGAACGTGTCCCAATCAGAAGGAACTGTCTATCTGCGAACCAAGGCTTGCAACTCCGGTGGCTGCAGCCCCTACAGCTCTCAGGTTTTCGCCTCATATTATCCAGGCTGCATGTAATTTATCACGGCGCCTGCCCGCTCCATGAGTGGGCAGGCGCTCATCCAGGAGCATCAATCATGTATAGATTTGTTGTCTTGGCATTGCTGTTTGTCGGCCCTGGTGCAGTTGCCAACGAAGGGCCCTATGCGCCTCCCTGCCCGATTTGTCCGGAGTATCTTACGCCGCCGTATCCGCACAGCGGTCTTTGGCACAACCCTCAACGATCAGGGACCGGCATCAACATCGATGTCCAGAACGGGACCATGACGGCCGTGTATTACGGTTACCGGGATGACGGCAGTTCCGTTTGGTACCTTGCCAGCGGGAAACTGGTCCAGTCTGATCAACAGGATGTGTACTGGTCGCTGGAGGCGGATCTGATTGAGGCGTCCAATGGTGAGCCAGTCAACGGAGAGCACCGCTTGCCAGAACATGAATCGGCAGGCACGCTTCGTCTTGATGTGCTGCAGCGCCATTTGATTCAGTTCAGTATCAATGAGGGGCCAACCCAGCGCATGGTGCCTCTCATGTTCGGCAGCCACTCCATCGCCGCTTTCGAGCCGGAGAGTGATGTGCACCTGCCCACCTTCGAGGAGATGAAAAATCTGTCTGATGAACCCGATCAGCCACAGGCTCCCTGGCTGATTATTCAACGCAATACAACCGGCGAGTTGATCAAATGGGGCTATGCCTTCAGTGACCGGTTTCCTCATTGGGGCCAGGTCTTTGAACTCAAAGAATCGAAGCTGTTGTATTATCGATTCATGCATTACGATTTCTTTCCGCATACCGTGGAAAGTGCGACAATCGAGTGTGGCCGTGCAATCGACCTCGCTGCAGTCTATCCAGACGCCTTTGGTGAAGAACCGGGCAATGACCCTCTGTGCATTACCTGGTCTTTTACGGGCAATATTCTCGATGGCAAGCGGCGGGTGTATTACATGCCCATCGGCAATATGGGCGACCGCCGTTTCACGGCCGTTTCAGAGGATGGCTGGGCTATGGAAGGGTTCCGCCTGGGGTATGACTGATCTGTATTCCTGACCAGCGCGCTCAAGGCATGTAACTGTAATGGCAGCAGCCTTTACAACCCCAGGTTTCGGATTCTTGTTTACCCCGACCGCATGTAATTTATCACGACGCCTGCCCGCTCCATGAATGGGCAGGCAGCAATTCCGGAGTATCGATATGTACAGGTTTGTTGCACTGACACTGCTGTTTGTAGGACTTGCTGCAGTTGCCGATGAAGGGCCCTATGCCCCCGCCTGCCCGAACTGCCCGGAGTACATCTCGCCACCACCGTATCCACACACCGGTCTTTGGCACAATCCCCAGCGATCAGGAACCGGCATCAACATCGATGTCCAGAACGGGACCATGACGGCCGTGTATTACGGTTACCGGGATGACGGCAGTGCCGTCTGGTACCTTACCAGCGGGAAGCTGGTCCGGTCTGAGCAACACGATGTGTACTGGACGCTGGAGGCGGATCTGATCGAGACATTCAATGGTGAGCCAGTCAACGGAGAGCACCGCTTGCCAGAGCATGAATCGGCAGGCACACTCCACCTTGAAGTGCTGCAGCGCCACTTGATTCAGTTCAGTATCAATGAGGGACCAGCCCAGCGCATGGTGCCACTCATGTTCGGCAGCCACTCCACCGCAGCTTTTGAGCCGGAGAGTGATGTGCACCTTCCGACGTTCGAGGAGGTGGTTGAGCTGTCTGAGGTGCCTACACAGCCATACACCCCCTGGCTGATTGTTCAGCGCAACCCAGCCGGTGAAACGAAATGGGGCTATGGCTTCAGTGGCGCGTTTCCGCATTGGGCCCGTCCTTTTGATCTCTACAACTTAAAACTGTTTATCTATCAGATCTTTTACTACGATTATTTTCCGCACACCGTGCAAAGCGCAGCAATCGAGTGTGGCCGCGAGATCGATTTGGCTGCAGAATACCCGCGCACCTTCGGCGAAAATGCAGGCAATGATCCTTTATGCGTTACCTGGGCTTTTACCGGTAACCCTCCCGACGGTGAGCGAGTGTATTACATGCCAATCGGCAATATGGGCGACCGCCGTTTCACGGCCGTTTCAAGGGATGGCTGGGTTATGGAAGGGTTCCGCCTGGGGTATGACTGATCTGTATTCCTGACTATCGCAAAAAGCACGAGACGACTGGAAACCATGCGCCTGTGACGGGTTCAGGGAGCGATGCATACCGCGGCTGAAAGCAATCCACATTTGCTGCGGGCAGAAAATCGCTGCGTATAATGGCCCGCTTGTGAACCCGGAATCTGCTTGAGCCATGCTCCGAACCCTGACCCTTGTGCTGACCTTGATCGCTGCGCCGCTGCAGGCTTCAAGCCTGGCGAGCGGCGATCTTGATCCGGCCCGGATTGATCAGGAGTTTCGTGCCCTGCTGGCGACGCAGAGCGTGCCGGGTGCGGCCTGGGCGATTGTGCGCGGCGGGCAAATTGAACATGTGGCCGGGTTTGGCGTGCGCCGCGTCGGCAGCACCCAGCCGGTCACCGCAACGACTGTATTCCGGCTCGCCTCGGTTTCCAAAACCTTTGCTGCCCAGCTGACCGCCCAGCTGGTGGCTGAAGGCCGGCTGCACTGGAATGATCCGGTGCGGCAGTTTGTCCCGGAGTTCACTCTGGCCCGACCCGAGCATGCCCGCGCCCTGACCCTCGAACACCTGCTCGGCCAGTCCGTCGGCGTGGTGCCCAACGCCTACGACAATCTGCTCAACGCGGGACGCAGCCTCGATGAGATTCTGCCGCGCTTCAGCGTGGTCGAATCGGTGTGCGCACCCGGTCAGTGCTACACCTATCAGAACGTGATGTTTTCTCTGGTCGAGTCGGCCATCGAAAAAAGCACCAGCCGGCGCTACGATGAACTGCTCAAGGAGCGGCTGTTCGAGCCGCTGGACATGCGCCAGGCCTCGGTGGGCCTGTCCGGCTATGAAGCCACGGCAGATCGGGCTGCCCCGCATGTCCGGGTCAAGCGGCTGCGCTGGCTGCCAACCGAAGTCAACGAAAATTACTACCGGGTTGCTCCGGCCGCCGGTGTCAACGCCAGCGCGCTTGACCTTGGCCACTGGCTGGTCGCGCAGCTCGGTTACCGCCCCGACATCATCGCACCGGCCCAGCTTGATGAGCTGACCCGCAAGCGGGTGCGCACCAGCCGAGAACTGCGCCGCAAGGGCTGGCGTGATTTTCTCAGCGACGCCCACTACGGTCTGGGCTGGCGGATCTACAGTGTTGACGGGCAGGAGCTGGTCACTCACAGCGGCTGGGTCAGCGGTTTTGTTGCCCAGGTTGCCTATTCACCCGCGCACGACACCGGCCTGGCGCTGCTGCTCAACGCTGAAAGCGGCGTCATCAACGATCTGTCACTGCATTTCTGGAAGCAGGTCTTTGCCAATGAGCCCCCGCTCAGCGCCAGTGCGCCGGACCGGGCAACAAACCGGGCAACAACTGGGGCCGCAGCGGCGACCGTGCTGTCAGAGTAGCAGCCAGGCTCAGGCCGATCTCAGCTTTCTGAGGTCAACTTTCTGAGGTCAACTTTCTGATTTCAGCTTCGCATCCAGCTTGATGTCCACCCGGGCCAGCGCCTTCGACACCGGACAACCTTTGGCGGCTGCGTCAGCGTGGGTCTGAAACTCCTTGCTGTCCAGACCGGGCACAACCGCTTCGCAGACCAGTTCGATCTGGCTGATTGATGGGCCATCGTCACCCATCG
This sequence comes from uncultured Wenzhouxiangella sp., assembly GCA_937876395.1. Lineage (GTDB taxonomy): Bacteria > Pseudomonadota > Gammaproteobacteria > Xanthomonadales > Wenzhouxiangellaceae > Wenzhouxiangella. The sequence continues at coordinate 8,939 of CALEIM010000140.1, forward strand.
ACAGATGAACTTTTGCCTCAGTCTCGACGGAATCTGGACGATGACCGGCGCTGGCCAGGATATTGGACAGAGCCATCGAGAAACAGCCGGCGTGGGCGGCTGCAATCAGCTCCTCGGGGTTGGAGCCGCTACCGTTCTCAAAGCGTGAAGAAAATGAATACGGCCCCTGCCAGGCACCGCTGCCCAGGCTCATCTGTCCTTGACCGGATTTGAGATCACCCTGCCAGCGGGCGGTTGATTTGCGTACGCTCATCGTAATGTCTCCTTGGATGGTTGGTGAAGCGAGATTCTATTCTACGCCCCGGTCAAGATCTTTGAGAGCCTTCTCGGCTACCGCATCAGCTCGGGCAAAAACAGCGAGATCTGCGGAAACACGATCAGCAGGGCGGTGATGACCAGCAGGATGAACACGAACGGCGGGGTGCCGGCAATTACCTCCAGATAGGGTCTTCGGAAAATCGCCACAGCGGTAAAAATATCGCAGCCAAAAGGTGGCGTTGCCGATCCAATAGCCGCCTGCAGCACGACGATGACGCCAACGTGAACCGGATCAAGCCCGGCGGCGGCCGCCGCCGGAGCGAAAATCGGCGTCAAGATCAAAATGACCACGATCGGGTCTACGAACATGCAGCCGATGAAATAAGCCAGCGCAATCAAAACCATGATCTTCAGGGGCTGCTCGGCTGCACTAAGCGCAAGATCACCGAGCAGCAGCTCCGGAATCTGGGCAAACGACACGACCCAGGAAAAACCCATGCCCGCAGCCACCAGGATGAACACCACGGCCGTGATCATGCCGGTCGACAGGGCAATGCCGGGCAGGTCCACCAGACGAACCTTGCGATAGACCAGCATTTCGAGCAGCAGGGCATAGGCTACCGACATCGAGGCGGCCTCGGTCGGGCTGAACACGCCACCGTAAATCCCGCCAACAACGATCACCGGAAAGCCGAAGGCGAGAAACGCGCGTCGCACGGCCACACCGCACTCGGCCCAGCTAGCCGGCTCGCCGGCCGGCATCTTCTTCACGACCGCCCGGATATAGACGTACAGGGCGAACAGCACCATGATCAGCAGGCCAGGCAGAATGCCGGCAATAAACAGCTCGCCGACCGAAGTCCCGGAGGCCACGCCGTAGATGATCATACCGATCGACGGCGGAATCAGCAGGGCGATATCGCTGCTGTTGATGATCAGGGCAATCGAGAAGCGGTCGCTGTAGCCGGCTTCGAGCAGCCTGGATCGTAGCGGTTTGCCGACGGCAACCACGGTCGCCTGGGTGGAGCCGGAAACGGCACCAAACAAGGTGCAGGAAACGGCCGTGCTCACCGCCAGACCGCCGCGGACATGGCCCACGAACGTGCTGACCAGATCAAGCAGTCGATTGGCCGTGTGGCCCTTGATCATGATATCGGCGGCCAGAATGAACATTGGTACGGCAACCAACACACTTTGCTCCACCCCGCCGATCATCTGCTGAACCAGCAGGGACGGTTCCAGCGACGGGAAGCTGGCGAACATCAACACCATGGCACCGACCATGAGCGGCACCATCATGGGAAAGCCGAGCAACAGCAGCACGATCATGACCACCCCGGCCACCGCTACCACTTGGGTACCGGAGGCTGCGGTCAGCCCGATCCAGGCGAAAAACTCAGCCATCCGGCCGTCCCCGGTTCGGCTCCGGTTCAACATCGGCACCCATTGACGCCGCCAGCCCCAGGGCTTCGGCCTCGCTTTGGTACTCGTCGAGCTGATACCAGCTCAGGTAGTTGTCGCGACTGATCAGGTTGCGCACGGCGGCCAGCAGAAACTGGAAACCACCAAGCAGAAAGCCCAGCGGCACGACCATGTAAATCAGGTAGACCGGCAGTCCGGTCGAGGGAGTGATCCGGCAGCGGCCGGTGCGATTGTCAACCAGTTCAACGAACAAACCGAACAGTAGCGCTCCGATCACCAGCGCCGCGGCCAGACCGGCCAGCAGCACCAGGTTACGCTTGAGCGGCCCCAGGCGCGCAATGGCCGGCCAGCCTTTCTCGGCGGCGAGACGGATCAGATGACCGGCCAGCACCATCAACCCCAGAGCCAGCGGTACGCCCAGCCACAGCGGCAACTGGGCGAAGGTTTCGGGAAGGATTCGACAGCTGCGACGAGTCGCCTGGACATAGTCCCAGGCCCAGCCGGCGAGCGCGAACAGGAGTACCGAAGTGATCAAGCCAACCACCGTCAGCAGCACCTTGCGGGCCACTTTGGGCAGCAGATCGTGAATCGCCGAGACGCGGATATGACGTGCCTCGCGAGCGCCAATGCCGATCCCCATGAAGGTCACCACGACCAAAAGCATCTGGGTGATGTCGTGGGCATACTGCAGGCTGATGCCGAGGGTGTTGCGCGACACCACATTGGCGATACTCACGATCGCCATGACGGCGATACCGCCGGCCAGAATGAACCGTTCAAACCAGTCCAGGCCAAGATCGAGCCAGTTGAAGGGCCGCTGCAGCAGGCGCTGCGCCGGCCGCGGCAAAGGTGGCGGCAAATCGCTCACGACAGCCCGCGTGGTAAGGGCTTGGAGTTTGGCATCCCGGATCCTTTACGCTCATTCCAACGCGCCACCATTCTACACACTTCAAATCGGGGGCCTGAGCCGGAGCTGCGTGTTAAGGTCGGAGCTCACTGATTTTTCGGGAACAAACGTGAGCTGCAAAAACCCTCAATCGATCACCTGGAATGCAATTTTGAACCGGACCGGATTCCTGCTTGTCGCCCTGCTGCTGAGCGCCTGTTCGGACAATGGACCGAGCGAGTCGGCCGCGCCACCAGGCGAGGTGTGGAGATTCGCTATCGAAGAAGTCGAGGGCAGCGTTCAAGACAGCTACGCGCGGGAATTCAAGCGCCTGATCGAGCAGCGCAGCGACGGCCGAATCGAAGTGGCCGTCTATCCCTACGGCACGCTGGGCACATCTTCGCAGTTGACCGAACTGGCTCAGAGCGGTGCCGTTGAGCTGATTTTTGCCTCGGCCGGCCATCTGGCCGACCTGATTCCCGAGGTTGGCCTGTTTACCCTGCACTTCGTCTTTTCCGAGCAGGACGAGATCAACCGTGCCGCACTTTCCGATCCGGCACTGCACGCGCTGCTGCAGCCGCTCTACCGTGACGAAGACCTTGAGCTGCTTGATGTCGTTCCCGAAGGCTGGATGGTCTGGAGCGGCAACAGGGCCTTGCGCAGCCCAAGCGACTTCAGCAACTTCAAGATCCGCACGATGACCTCGCCGATTCTGGTTGAATCCTACCGCGCCTACGGCGCCAGCCCCACGCCGCTGCCCTATTCGGAAGTCTACAGCGGCCTCCAGCTCGGCCAGATCGACGGCCAGGTCAACCCGATTTTTGCGATCGAGGAAATGAGTTTTTACGAGGAACAGGCGGTGCTGACTTCTGCCCGGCACGCCCAGTTTGTCGCCACCGTGGTCGCCAGTCAGCGCTGGTTTGATTCGCTCAATGCCGAAGATCAGCGCATGGTCCAGGAAGTGCGCGATGAGCTGGTCGAATGGATCGATTCGGTCCAGATTGAGCTCAACGAAGCGCGTCTGGAGCAGATTCTGGATGCCGGCGGCACCGAATGGGTCGAACTGAGCGAGGCGGAGCGTGAAGTCTTCCGCAACGCCAGCCTGAGCGTTCGAGAACACTACGTCGAGCGCAGTGGCGAAACCGGCCGGCGCCTGCTCGAAACCTTGCTGGAGAGCATCGAGCGGGCCGCAGCCGAGCACGCACACTAGCTGTAAGGCCGGGTTCGGCCGCTCCTCAGCGTAGCTGACTGTCCTTGCTGCCGCGCCGGTTGTAGCCGCTGAACTCGCGCTGCTCGGCCTGATCAAGCTCCTGCCGACAGTTCACGCACAATCGTACGCCAGGCACGGCGATGCGGCGCGCTTCGGGAATAACCTCGCCGCATTCTTCGCAGTCGCGCCGGCTCTCGCCGCTCGAAATCCGGCTGCGCACCCGCGCCAGCCCGTCCTCAATCGTGCTGTCAATCTGGTCCTGCACCGCCTCATCACGTGCCCAACCACCGGCCATGCCTGTTCTCCGGAATCTCTATGCATCACACAAAGAAATGCCGTCTGCGGCCGCCGATTGCAAGTCGGCCACAAATTACTGCTTGTGTACCAGAGTCAGGCCGTCGCCGATGGGCACCAGGACAACATCAATTTCTTCGCGGTCACGCACATAGGCGTTGAAAGCGCGAATGGCCTGGGTGTCTTCGTCATCCACGGAGCCATCGACGACCCGACCACCCCACAGGGTGTTGTCGATCAGAATCAGGCCGCCGGGTCGAACCAGTTCATGGCAGCGCTCGAAGTAATCGATATAGCCTGTCTTGTCAGCGTCAATGAAGGCCAGATCAAAGGTTTCCTCCAGGCCTGAGGCCAAAAGCTCGTCGAGGGTATTCACGGCCGGTCCGAGCTCAAGCAGGATGCGATCGGCCAGCCCGGCCCGCTGCCAGTAGTGCTGGGCGATATCGGTCCACTCCTGGCTGATGTCACAGGCAATGGTTCGCCCGTCCTCGGGCATCGCCAGCGTCACGGCCAGGGCGCTGTATCCGGTGAAAGTGCCGATCTCGATATAGCGCTTGGCGCCGATCAAGCGCGCCAGCAGGGCCATGAACTGGCCCTGTTCGGGCGCGATCTGCATGTTGCTTTGCGCCAGCGTCGCCGTTTCAGCACGCAGTTCGTCCAGCAGGGGGTGTCCAGCCGTTGAGTGTTCGACAAGATAGGCCTGCAAGCGCTCGTCAAGACCGATGGACTGTCTGGACATGATATTACCGCCTGTGTTTTTGGATAAAGGGTGTGGAGAGTGATCTGGAAAGCCATTCTGCCGACCTTGAGGCCGGCTGGCAAGCGACTTACCGCTGCAGGTCGTAGAACGCCTGGCGGGTGAAGTTGATCGGCTCGGCCTCGCTGACCAGAACGTTGTCTTCTATACGAATACCGCCGTACGGAATCAGACGCTCGATGGCCTGCCAGTCAACACACGAGGCGTGTTCGCTGGCGCGCAGCCGGTCCATGAACGACGGAATGAAGTACAGCCCGGGCTCGATCGTCACGACATTCCCTACCTCAAGCCGACGCGTCAGGCGCAGCGCCGGGAAGCGGGACGGCGGCGGCATGGGCTGGCCGGTCGCATCCTTCAGGCCGGCCACGTCATGCACCTGCACGCCGAGGAAATGGCCGAGTCCGTGCGGCAAAAAATGCCCGCTCACTCCCGTTTCGACCTGATCTTCCGGCGCCATACGCACGATGCCGGCCTGTTCAAGCACGGCCGCAACGGCGCGATGGGCGGCCAGATGCAGCTCGACAAAATCTGCGCCGGCCCGGACCTGATCGACCAGACGAAGCTGGGCGCTGTCCATGGCCTCGATCAGCGCGCCGAACTCACGATGCGTATCCAGCGTCCAGCTTCGCGTGATGTCGGCGGCATAGCCGCGCCAGTCGGCGCCAGCGTCGATCAGAAAGCTGTGACGGGCCTGCGGCTGCCGGACGGAGCGATACTGGTAATGAAGCACAGCGGCGTGGTCGTTGAGCGCAACGATGCTGTTGTAGGGCAGCGTGTCCTGATCCATGCCCATGGCCGCCAGATAGGCCAGGTGGATTTCGAGCTCGCTTGCGCCACGCTGGAACGTCTCGGCCGCGGCCAGATGGCCGGCGACGGCCAGACGATTGGCCCGTTCGATGCAGCTGCGCTCGAAGGCGGTCTTGCGGGTGCGCATCTCGTCGAGCCGCCACAAAAGCTCGGGCGGATTGAGATCGGCGCCGTCGAGCAGATCACCGAGCGCGCTCGGCTCGCCGATTACGGCCAGAGCGCGCTGTTGTGCGAAACACGGCTCCCAGGCGCTCGGCGAGCGAACAATTTCGATATCCAGGCTGTCGCTCAACCAGCCGGGCGGCGGCTCAGGCGGCATATGCCAGAAATCGTCTGGCTGGCAATACCACAGACGCGGCCTGGAACCGACCCGCAGCTCCAGCAGGCTGTCGGCGACAAACGGCAGCGGCGCCAGGGACACGAACGGGCCGTGGGCACGAAACGGCGGGTGCTGGTCGTCAAACAGGCGATTTTCCGGCCGACCCGAATGAATCAACAGTCCGTCATAGCCGAGCTCACCAAGAATCTCGTCGATCCGGGCAGCGCGTTGTTCGAGGTGACGGGCGTACAGCAACGCATCGGACTTGGGCATGGGGACGGAGCCTTGATCAGTTAAAATTGGAAGCTGAATTTACTAGTGTACCCCGACCTTTGTCGAGCCATGACCATTCAGATCTACAGCACGCTCACGCGGCGCAAGGAAGTTTTCGTACCGCTTGATCCCGAGCGGGTGACGATGTACGCCTGTGGGCCAACCGTGTACAGCTATGCCCACATCGGCAATGCCCGACCGGCGGTGATCTTCGACCTGCTCCATCGCGTGCTGCAACGCCGCTACCGGCAGGTGATCTATGCACGCAACATCACCGACGTCGATGACAAGATCAACGCGGCAGCCGCCGAACAGGACGTGCCGATCAGCGCCATTACCGAGCGCTACACCGACATCTATCGTCAGGATATGGAGGCTTTGGGGGTCGGTCGGCCGAGCATCGAGCCGAAAGCCACCGAGCACATCGGCGAGATCATCGCCCTGATCGAACGCCTGGTTGAGCACGGCTGCGCCTACGCCGCCGAGAATCATGTCCTGTTCAGTATCGAGTCGGCCAAAGACTACGGCGAGCTGTCGCGCCGGGACATGCGCGAAATGATTGCCGGGGCACGGGTGGACGTTGCCCCGTATAAAAAACATCCGGGCGATTTCGTGCTCTGGAAGCCGTCGGATCCGGCCCAGCCCGGCTGGGACAGCCCCTGGGGTCGCGGTCGCCCGGGCTGGCATATCGAGTGCTCGGCAATGAGTGCGGCCCATCTGGGCCCGGTCATTGATATCCACGCCGGCGGTCAGGATCTGATTTTTCCGCACCATGAAAACGAGATTGCGCAAAGCCGCTGCGCACACGGCACCGACACTTTTGCCCGCTACTGGATGCACAACGGCTTTGTCACCGTCGACAAGCGCAAGATGTCAAAATCGCTGGGCAATGTCCTGATTGTGCATGAGCTGCTCAAGCGCTGGTCCGGCGAGGTGCTTCGCTATGTGCTGCTCTCCGCCCACTACCGGCAGCCGCTCGACTGGTCGGAAGTGGCTCTGGAACAGGCTCGCGCCACGCTGGACCGGCTCTATGGTCTGCTCCGCGATCATCCGGACATACTGGCCGATGCGGCGCCGCAAGACGGCGTGATCGAGGCGCTGGAAGACGACCTCAATACCCCGACGGCCCTGGCCGAAATCAACCAGATCGCCCGCCGGCTGAGCCTTGCTGCGGGCGAACAGCGCGCCGAGCTGGCCGCCGCGCTCAAGGCCAGCGCTGGCCTGCTGGGACTGCTCCAGGCTGAGCCTGAACACTGGTTCAAGCAGCGACCGGGGGCAGACGCCATCAGTCCAGAGGACGTCGAGGCACTGATCAGCCAGCGCGAGGAGGCCCGGGCCGCACGCGATTTCGCCGCCGCCGACCGCATTCGTGACCAGCTCGCCGAGCGCGGGGTGGAGCTGGAAGACGGTCCCGACGGGACGCGCTGGAAGATCGGATCATGAGCATCGAAGCCACCCAGCGCGAGATTGTCGAGGAGTTTTCTTTGTTCGAAGACTGGATGGATCGCTACCAGTACCTGATCGACCTGGGCCGCAGACTGCCCGCTCTTGAACCCTCGGAAATGACCGATGATCGCCTGCTGGCCGGCTGCCAGTCGCAGGTCTGGCTGATCTGTGAAGGCGATGCCAATGAGCTGATTTTCCGCGCCAATTCCGACGCGGCCATCGTATCGGGCCTGATCGCTTTGCTGCTGCGGGTTTATTCGAGCCGCTCAGCCCGCGAAATCATTGCCTCACAGCCGCATTTTGTCTCCGAGATCGGCCTGAGCGAACATCTTTCTCCCACCCGCGCCAACGGCCTCAACGCCATGCTGGCCGAAATCCGGCGCCAGGCCGAGCGTGCGCTGATCAGCACCAAACCGCCAACCCAATAAAAAAAGCCCCGCAGTACGGGGCTTTTTCAGATCACCTGTGCGAGTATCAGCCGTCGCGGCGTTCCAGCACGATCAGCTCAACGCGCCGATTTCTCTTCCGGTTTTCCTCTGAACTGTTGCTGACCGCCGGACGATCTTCACCGTAGCCGCGAACGCTGAGCCGCTCGGCGGCAACGCCTTCGGCAACCAGGTAGTTGTAGACCGACTGTGCGCGCCGCTCTGACAGACCCTGGTTGTAGTCGGCTGCGCCGAGATCACAGGTGTGACCGGCAACTTCAACCCGATGAAGCTCTGGATGCTGCTTGAGCATGGCGGCCGCTTCGTTGAGCTCGGCCCGGGCTCCGGGGCGCAGCTCGGATGAATCGAACGGGAACAGCACTTCGGCGCTGAATTCGAAGGCGATTTCTGGCTCAGGAGCCGGCGCCGGCGGAGGTACCGGGCGGGGCGCGGGCTCACGCACTGGTTCAGGCGGCGGAGCCGGCGGGGCCGCTGGCCGCGGCTTTTCGCCGAAGTGTATCTTGAGACCAGCGGTGAACATCAGATCCTTGAAGCCGCTGGACTGATCGAAGGTGTCACGGTCATTGTCGTAGCGATACTCGGCTTCCATGCGCACGCTGACCCGATCATTGTAGGCATGCTCCAGGCCGAGTCCGGCCGAACCAAAGATATCGCGACCGTCATCCAGCCAGGAATCGTGTTCCTGCAGACCGGTACCGAGAAAGGCATAGGGGCGCGTATCGGACTCAAGCTGACCCAGATAGTAGCGGCCGACCACGCCGTAAGAGCGCAGCCGAAAACGATCGCTCACACCGGCCGGAACCGTGTCGAAATCGCTGCGATACTGATCCACGCGCAGATCAAGGCTGAAGCGGGGGCTGAAAAAGCGGCCGAAGCTGAGGCCCAGCACCGCCTCGTTATGGTCGGTCTGGCGTTTGCCGTCAAGCTTGACCACACCGGCCGAGGGTACGATGTACCAGCGGTCATCGAGGGGCTGTTGCTGGGCGCTGGCCGTGGCGCTCAGAACGAGCCCGGCCGTCAGGACAATCACGAATCGAATCATGGTCTCACTCCTCGTTTTTTTGGCAGTGGGGCAAAAGTGAGGCAGGCGCTATCGCAACTACCGTCAACTCACGCCCCTGGCGGGTAGTATAACGACAATTCGGCCGCTCGGCAGTAAATGCCGAACGGCCGTCGTGTTCGCACGGATAACCAGAAGCCGGTCGGTCGCCGATAGGTCAGCGGCTGTCGCGCATCTGTCGTTGCTTGAGTTCCCAGCGCTCCTGGGCGTCGAGACACAGGGTAGCGATGGGACGCGCCGCAAGCCGGGCAAGACCAATTTCCTCGCCGGTCTCCTCGCAGTAACCGTAGCTGCCATCGTCGATCCGGGACAGCGCCTGGTCGATCTTTCCGAGCAGCTTGCGGTAGCGGTCGCGGGTGCGCAGCTCAAGGCTGTTTTCCGTTTCGCGGCTGGCGCGCTCGGCCTCGTCACCGACATCACGCACTTCACCGCGCAGGTTGTTGATGGTCTCCTGGGACTCCTGAATCAACTCCTCGCGCCAGGCAAGCAATTGCCGACGAAAGTACTCCCGATGCTCGGGAGACATGTACTGTTCCTTTTCGGACGGCTTGTAACCTTCCGGCAGTTCCACAATCTTGCTGGGCATCGCCATGTGGCCTCGTACACCGTAGTTGCTGCAAAACAGCCGATTATATATGCTCAGGCACTGTTTTCACAGTTCCCCGGAAATCCAGGATTGCCCGGGACGCTGGATACCAACCCGTCGTCAACACAGCCGCCCCTCGGCATGGCGTCGCGAGCGTTGATGGCCAGATTGAGCACGACTTGCTCGATCTGAGTGGCGTCACCGCGCACCGTCTCGAGGTGCTCTGTTAGCTCCAGTTCCACGTTGATGCTGGCGTGGACCAGGCGGCGCAACATCTTGACGACATCGCTGAGGATGTCGTTGACGTGAAGCAGGGTCGTTTTCGCGGGGCGCTGACGACTGAACGTCAGGAGCTGCCGCGTCAACCCCGCTGCGCGTTCCGAAGCCTTGAGCAGCTCTGCGGCCTCTTCTTTGCGCGGATCCGAATCTTCGAATCCGTCCTTCAGTAGTTCACCGTAGCTTTGGATGACGACCAGCAGATTGTTGAAATCGTGCGCTACCCCACCTGCTAGTCTACCGATCGCCTCCATTTTCTGTGCTTGCACCAGCTGTTCTTCTAGTTCCCGCTGGCGTGTGATGTCTCGTGAGATTCCGATCAGACCCACAGTCTCGTGTTCGGCGTTGTGCACAGGGGCCTTCATCTCAGAAAGCCAGACTTCTCTGCCTAGACGCGACTCTTTGCGCACGGCATCCAGAATCGGGACTCCGCTCTTGAGCGTGGCTCGTTCTCCTTCTTCGATGTCTTGAACCGATGATTCTGGAGCCTTGAGTTCGGACAGGGTCTTTCCAACCACCTCGGAGATGTCTTTGCCCAGCCAACGCGCGATTGTGTTATTGGCGCGAATGAACCTGAGCTCACGGTCCTTGAAGTAGATCCCGTCTGGGCTGTTGTTCATCAAATCATTGAGCAGGCGCTTTTCGTTTTCTAGCTCCTGAGTCAGCCGAAACTGTTCCGCCGCGTGCGTGACTTTGAGCCGTAGGTCTTCAGCGTTCCACGGCTTGGTCACATATGCGTAGATATGGCCCTCGTTCACTGCTCGGACGACGGCATTGAGATCGGCATAGCCCGTGACGATGATGCGCTGGGCGCGATGGAAGTCCATCCGGGAGACCAACTCGTCACCCGCCATCTTGGGCATGCGTTGATCGGTCACCACGACGGCGATGTTTTCCTCGTGCTCCATGAGTTGGAGCGCGTCTTCGCCCGACTCCGCCGTGTAAACGACGAAGCGATCGCTCAGCAGGTCCTCGAGCGCTACCAAGATCTGCGGTTCGTCATCGACGAGCAAGATCTGCTGCTTGGCTGTGGCAGACATGTCCTATCCCTTCCTCCAAGACGACAGCGGGATACTCAGGCACATGGTGGTGCCCCGCCCCGGTGAACTGAACGCCTGCAAACTACCTCCGTGCTTCTGAGCAATGGAGTAGCTGATAGAAAGCCCCATGCCAGTGCCCTTGCCGACGGGCTTGGTCGTAAAGAACGGTTCAAAGACCCGTGACTGGATTTCCGCAGGGATGCCCACGCCGTCATCAATCACAGAAATGGTGAGCATTTCCGCAGCTAGCTCGGTTGCGACGGTGATGTTACCGGCTTCGCCCACAGCATCGATGGCATTGGACAACAGATTCAACAGCGCCACATTGAGCGGACCGGGGAAGCATTCGAAGCGATCTGGTCCGCGTAGATCCAAGTGTACGCTGATCGTATCACCCAAGCGATGCCCCAAGATCATCAGCACCGAGTTCAAACATTCGGCGAAATCGACCTCTTTACGCTCGCCCTCGTCCAATCTGGAAAAGGTGCGGAGTTGGAGCACCAGCTCGGAGATCCGCTCGAGTCCTAGGTGCATCTCTGACAGACGCTGATTGGCCTTGTTCCAGGCGCCGAGCACGTCGGGGGCGCTGCGCTCTTGTAACACTGCTTCGCACCGCTCTAGACAGGTACGCGCGGTGGCGAGATGACTCGTGGCAAACGCGAGCGGATTGTTGATCTCGTGTGCTACGCCCGCGACGAGCTCCCCCAGCGAAGCCATTTTGGCCGATTGCACCAATTGTGTCTGTGCCACCTGAAGCTCGTCATAGGCTCGCTCGACCTCTGCGCGCTTTTCATGGAGTTCGAGAAAAACGCGCACCTTGCTTCGCAATACCGACGGCGAAACGGGCTTGAGCAGAAAGTCGACTGCTCCCGTGCCGTAGCCGCGTAAGGCGTCGTCCGTGGTTTCGTGCTTAGCGGTGAGAAAGATGATGGGGACCTGTCGCGTCTGGGGGTTGCTTCGCGCGTGTTGTGCGACCTCGTACCCGTCCATTTCTGGCATCTGGACGTCCAGCAACATCGCGGCAAAGCTGCTTTTAAGCAGGTGACGGAGCGCTTCGTTGCCGGACTTGGCCAGGACGAGCTCGCAGGGAAGTCCGTCGAGCACGGCCTCCATCGCCACCAGGTTGGCGTCCACATCGTCCACGACGAGCAGCTTGGGAAGATGTCGTTTCACGCGTGTGCGTTCTCCAAGCGGAAAATCCTCTGGGTGGGGACGTACTCTTTGAATCGCAAGCGCGCTTCCTTGGTGAGGGACTCGCTCGCGCCCAAGCACAGAAAGCCGCCCCTACACAGGCTCTCCGTAAACAGAGCGAAGACGCGTGCGCGCAACGTATCGCTGAAATACAGACACACGTTTCTGCACAGGATGACGTTCATTTCTCCCAAGGTGAAGTCCGACCCTAAGTCATGCTGAAAGAACGAGACGTTCTCCCGCAGGTTTGCGCTGATGGACACCTTTCCATACGCACGCGTCACATAGTGTGAGGGGCTGCCCAATCCGCCCGCGAGTTGGTAGTTTTTCTCGAAGGAGGAAAGTTGTTCCGTGGAATAGACACCTTCCTTCGCGCGTTCGATCGCGCTCCCATCGAGGTCAGTGCCGTAGAGCAGAACCCGCTCATGCAGGCCCTCCTCGTAGAGCAGGACGCCCATTGAATACACTTCTTCTCCCGAAGCACACCCTGCGTGCCATAAGCGGACTCGTGGGTAGGTGCGCAGCAGGGGGACGACCCGCGAGCGGAATGCCTTGTAAAAGTCAGGATCACGAAACATCTCCGTTACTTTCACGGTCAGGCACGAAAGCACCTGCGCAAAGCAAAACTCGTCCCGCAGCAGACGGTGCTGTAGCTCCCCAAAGTTTCTCGACGCAGTCTTGGTCAGCGCTACATCCAACCTGCGGCAGTGATTGCGCTGAGTATTCGCGAAAGTCGTACCCATACCGCCCGCGGATCGCCTCCAGCAGGAGCCTCACTTCCAGGGTTTCCGCGTCCTCATGCATCAGGGGCACCTTGGATGCAGCGTTGCAGGGCGTCGATCAGTTTCCGGCCATCGACGGGTTTGACGAGAAACTCATTCGCTCCCGCGGCTAGACAACGCGCTCGCTCAGTCTCGGCGGCGCGGGCCGTCAGGGCGATGATGGGCAGATGTTTGAAGCGAACCAAAGAGCGCAGGTGCGTCATCGTCTCATAACCGTCCATGACCGGCATCATCATGTCGGTGATCACGCATTCGACGTTCGGCGTGTCGTCCAACACCCGAAGGGCCTCCTTTCCGTTTTCAGCGACGAACACGTC
>CALEIM010000141.1 GCA_937876395.1 uncultured Wenzhouxiangella sp.
GGCCGTGATCGCCACGCGCCTGTCCCTGTTCGTGGACGAGGCCTTCTACTGGCAGGAAAGCCGGCACCTGGCATGGGCCTATTCCGACCTGCCGGGACTGACCGCATGGCTGATCCGCCTGGGCACCGGGATCTTCGGCGAGGGCACGCTGGCGCTGCGCATGCCCTTCCTGCTGCTGGCGTCCATCGTGCCGTGGCTGGTGGTGCGGATCACCGCGCGCGAGTTCGACCAGCGCCACGCCTGGCTGGCCGGTCAGGAGCTCGCCTTGGAACTGGGGTTGAGCAACGGTGAAACCAGGTACGCCGCCGACAGCGTTCAAGCCGTACTGGTCAGCCCAGATGCAGCCCACGCCTGGCCGCTTGAGTTGCGCGCCGACGGACTGGGCTTGATCGGCGCACTGCCGGCCACGCTGCCCGAAGCCGGTCCGGGGCTCTACGAGGTCCATGCCTATCTGCAGGGCCAGCATGGAGACGCGATGATTCGCCGCGATCTGAAGATCGCCGTGGATATTGCGGCCCCCAGTGCTCGCCTGCTGCGCCAGGCTGACGCCGAGCTCGGCGATCATCTGGCCATCGCACTTGATATCGAAGTGGCCAGCCGCGGTCGCTACCAGGTCAATGGCCAGGTCTGGGGCAGTGACAGCAACGGCCAAATGCAGCCACTTGCCATGGCCCAATCAGCCGCCGTGCTGGAAGCCGGCCACGGTCAGATCACATTGGAAGTGCCGGCCAATCTGCTGCACCGGTCAGCTTTGAGCGCACCGTTTGAAGTGCGCCAAATTGAACTGCTTGACCAGGGTCGAATGAGCCTGATCGAACGCCATCATGCCGGTCTGCGCTTCGGCGGCAGCGATCGGCACAATCGTATCGACACGACGATGGTCCGTTGATCGGGAGATTCTAGCCGGTGGTAAAACGGTCCGGCAGCGAGGTGGGCGGGTCGGCGCTTTGAACGGCGTCGACCCGGGCCGCCGGCGGGCCCGTAGCCAGCCAGCGTGCCAGCTCATCGAGTGCGGCCGGCGAGCCTGCGGCCACCACTTCGACTCGACCATCATCCAGATTGCGCGCATGCCCGGCCAGGCCCAGTGCCTCGGCCTGACGGCTGGTTGAGGCGCGGAAAAACACGCCCTGCACGCGCCCGGAAATCAGCCAGCGGCGAATTTCAGCGCTGCTCATCGATCCACTGGCTGATCATCTGGGACGTGATCGGCCCCAGCCAGGTTTCGAGCAAGGCGCCGCTGGGGTCGATCAGAAAGGTGGTTGGCAGAACGCGCGGCGCGCCCAATTCCGGCGGCGGCGTGTAGACATCGACCATCAATATCGGATAGCTGGCCGGGTAGTCTTCGAGAAACGCCTTGACGGCTTCGCTGTCGATGTCCTCGAACGTCAGGCCGAGGACGGTAATGTCATCGCGCTCATCGTGGAGCGAGGACAGGTCGGGAATTTCCTTGCGACACGGCCGACACCAGGTGGCCCAATAGTTGACCACCACCCACTGACCACGGTAATCGCTCAGGCGGTGCGGCTGCCCGTCCAGATCGGGCAGCTCAAAATCCAGTACGCCGGCGCCAGCGTGGGTCGCCAACAGCAACAGCAGGGCACTCAGATATTTCATGTCTCACTCACCGGGTCAAATTTCAGAAAGGACTTGATCGAACGATTCATCATCTGCTGGCCGGGGCGGTCCATATCGCGCAGGGCATCGATCAGGGCGCGATCCCAGAAGCTTTCCAGCGGCAGATCATCCAGCTCGCCCAGCGGCAGCACGAACGGCCCGCTGCGGTACAGATCACCCAGGGTCACTTCGTCGAGGTCGTTGGAGAGCAGCCAGCCGCCCTCATCGTCGGGGCGAATGAAGCCAGCGGCGTGGAACCAGTCCAGTATGCAGCAGATTCTTTGATCCCGCGCGGCCGGCTCGCGCGACAACAGTTGCGAGCGGGACAGCGCCCGGCCCTGCCGCTGGGCATGCCAGAAATGTCCCATCATGCGCAGCGCCAGCAGCAGCTCGTGACGCTCTGTCCAGCGCCAGTCACTCTCGCGATAGTTGAAGGTGGTCAGGGCAGCGGCCACGCTCGCGCCGAGCAGTACAACCACCCACGAAAGATAAATCCAGACCAGGAAAATGGGCACGGCAGCGAGCGCGCCATAGAGCCGCTCATAGGTCGGGAAATAGGAGACATACAGCACGAAACCGCGCTTGGCCAGTTCGAACAACAGGGCCGAAATAAACGCTCCAACCAGGGCATGACGCAGCCGCACCCGGCGGTTCGGCACGACCAGAAAGACCATGGTGAAGCCGATCATGGCGACCAGAAACGGGGTAATGCCGAGGAAAAAGGCCTGCAGCATACCGCGCACCAGCTCCGGGGCCAGAGCCGGCACGACGGCCAGATAGGAGGTCAACGCCAGCGAGCCACCCATCAGCAAAGGGCCGAGCGTGAGCACGGCCCAATAGGTCACCAGACGCCCGGTCAGGCGGCGCGGTGTCGCCACTCGCCAGATGCGATTGAAGCTGCGCTCGATCGTTGACATCAGCAGGATCGCGGTAACGATCAGGAAAATCGTTCCCGCGCCCGTCAGGCCGGCGGTGCGTTCCACAAACTCATTGAGGTGCTCCTGGACCGCATCACCGGCAGCCGGGACGAAGTTGGTGAAGATGTAGGTTTCCAGCTCGGCCGCCCATTGATCGAACACTGGAAAGGCCGAAATCACGCCGAGAATGACCGCCATCAGCGGCACCAGGGCCAGCAGGCTGGTGTAGCTCAAGGCCGCTGCCGACTCCAGGCTGCGATCCTCCGCAAAATGCCGCCACAGGTGACGTGCGAAAGCATGCGACCAGCCTGGATCACGCAAGGCTTCCATCCACACCGGCCGTTCCGGCCGGCGCGGGGTTTCGTCAGCTGAGGAACTGGCGGTGGTCTTGGTCATCGCGTGTGCTGGTGCAAGCGGTGGCGGATTGGCTCCGGAGCGCTTCCGGGACTGACCCCAATTCTACGTCAAGCCAGCCGAGGCTGGTAACGGCACTCGGTCAGCGCCCGCGCATCATTGATCTGAGCTCTCCGGGCATTTGCCTTGGCCCCTCAAGTTCTGCCAAGCTACAATCAAGCTACGCCCTTGAAGCAAACGCGATGTACGCCATGTCGGTCACGATTTACCATAACCCGCGCTGCTCAAAGAGCCGCCAGACCCTGGAGCTGATCCAGAACCGGGGCATCGAGCCGGAGATCATCCGCTACCTCGACAATCCGCCGTCGACCGATGAACTTGAGCAGATCATTGCCGCGCTGGGCATTGGCCCGCGTGAGCTGCTGCGCCGCGGTGAGGACAAGTATCGCGAGCTGGGTCTGGATAGTTCTGCGCTTGGCGATCAGGAACTGATTGCGGCGATGTGCACTCACCCCATCCTGATCGAGCGGCCGATTGTGCTCGCCGGAAAACGCGCCCGGATCGGCCGCCCCCCGGAAGCGGTCGAAGCGATACTGCCTTGACCGAAATCCTCGTCCTGTTCTATTCCCTGCACGGCAACACCCATGCTCTGGCTCGGGAGATTGCGCGCGGCGTCGAATCGGTCGACGGCTGCCAGGCCAGGCTGCGCACGGTGCCGGCCGTACGCCGGGCCGATGAACCGGCTCGCGATCCAGCCCCGAATGACGGCGCCGCGCTGGTTGAACGCCACGACCTGGAACAGTGCCACGGCCTGGCAATGGGCAGTCCGACGCGCTTTGGCAACATGGCCGCGCCCCTGAAGTATTTTCTCGACTCCACCGCCGGCGAATGGATTTCGGGCACCCTGGCCGGCAAGCCGGCCTCGGTATTTACCTCAACGGCGACCATGCACGGCGGCCAGGAATCGACTTTGCTGGCCATGATGCTGCCGCTGCTCCATCACGGCATGCTCATTGTCGGTCTGCCCTACACCATGAGCGAGCTCAATCACACCCGCAGCGGCGGCACGCCGTACGGAGCCAGTCATCTGGCCGGGGTTGATGCCGAACGCGCGCTGGATGACACCGAGCGCCGGCTGGCCCGCGCCCAGGGTCAGCGCCTGGCCAGAATTGCCCAGCAACTGGAGCAGATTCCGTGATCGGGCTCAAGCTGTGTCGCTGGATTCTGCTTGGCTTGATCGCTCTCCAGCCGCTGTGGTTTGGCTGGCTTGCGCCGCCGGAACTGATGCCGTCGTGGCTGGCCGTAGTGCTGACCAGCGGGCCTTTGCTGATTGCCCTGCCCTTCGTGTGGCGCCTGCGCCGCCGGGCCCTGCTCTTGGCCGGCTGCGTCCTGCTGTTCTATTTCTGTCTGGCAATTGCCGAAGCCTGGGTGACTCCGGCCGCCCGTCCGGCGGCCATTATCCAGGTGCTGCTGATCGTGCTGTACTTCACGGCGCTGAGCTCGATTCGCTTTGGCCGCCGACCGGACTCGCCGCCGGCCGACTGAATTCCTGGCGCTCCAGAACGCCCAGCCGCTCCAGGCCATAGTCCAGCTCGGGCGATCGCTGCCCGCGCTCGCGCAGCGGGACAGGCAACTCCAGCCAGATCTCGCGAAAGTGGGCAACGCGCTGTAAGCCGACCTGCGACAGGTCCCGAGCCGGCACACCAGCGTCGCGCAGCAGGCGTACGCGATCGCGCGTGACCAGACCGGAATCACCGCGCAGCAGGGCGCGGATCGGCGTGTATTGGCGCAAGATGCGCGGATAGTGCAGCTCCATGATGCGGCGCAGCAAGGCGGCGCTGTCGGCCACCCGGGCCATGGTGAGCGCAATCGGATCGCTGTCGCCGGCCCTGGGGGGATTGATCAGCGGGGTGCTCAAGCGCCGTTCGCGGCGGTCCTTGAGAGCCGCCAGCTCGGCCTGAACCCGGGTCTGCATGGCTTCGGGCTGAGCCGCTTCCAGGGTCACGACGCGCTCAGGGCTCAGAAACCAGTCGCGCCACTCCGCACCGCGCTCCCAGTTGGCCAGCAGCAGCGCTTCGGCGGTGGTCGGCGCGCTGGCGAAATAGGTCAGACGATTGGGCACCAGGCCGGTGTGGTCTTCGGGCAAACGGCTGGCGATCGAACGCCCGACGCGCTCAATCGGGCAATCCAGGGCGAGAATTTCCGGATCGTCGGCCTCGAACAGGTAATGGCGCTTTTGCGGATCGGTCAGGCGCAGCCGAATCACCGGTTCGGCCTGCTGATGCTGAATAAATCGACCAACCAGATCGAAGCTGAGATGACCGTGATAGTCGGCCACCTGGCTGGCCGGATCGCGTGCCGGGGTGGCGCTTCGATCGACCCAGCGGACCGCCTCGTAACACAGGTCAAACCGCCCCAAACCAATCTGGTCAGCAAGTAAATAGGCGTTGGGGAACAGACCGAGCAGCGCCCGGCTGACCGGCAGCTCAGCCCGCGCGCCGCAGGTGCTGGCCCCCGGGCAGGGGCCGATGGTCAGATCCTGCGGCCGATAGGCGGTGACCTGATCGGCCGATCCGGCCAGATCAATATCGGCACCGGGCCGGGTGACCTCCTGATAGAACCGCTGGCTGGATTCGCCCAGCATACGCTCGACCTCACCCAGCGCCTGAGCGTGTACATCAAGCAGACGCAGTACCGGATCACGCCGCTCGCTGCCCTGGCCGGTCAGACAGTCGATCCATTCGATGTGTCCGTCTGCCATACGTTCGGTTCGGGCGTGCAGATCATCCAGAGATGAGCGCCAGTCGGCGCCGGCAAAAAACACCGGACGCTGGGCGACCCAGCGCACCAGGTGATCAGCGATCAGCGACCAGTCAAGCAGGTTGACCCAGGCCGGCGTCCGGCACTGCGCATCAAGCCACCAGGCCAGGTGGCCGTCCATGTAGGCGGCGCGCTGCCAGCTTACCAGGCCCATCTCGCGCGACAGAAACTCGGTGGCAAACGGACCTTGGGCGCCACCGACCATCTCCTCGCTGTCGAGTCCGTCGACGAGCAGGTCCAGAAGGTTGTGGGCGCAGCGCTCAAAGGTTTCCCGCGGCAGCGGACCCATCAGCAAAGGATCGGGATTGCAGTTTGCCAGCGCCGTCAGCACTCCTTCGCGCACCGGCTGGTCCAGGTAAAAACTCAAATCGGGTGCAAACAGCACCAGGCGGGCGTAGACGTCACCCAGCTCGCCCAGCGCCGCGTGGACCGCGCGCTCGCTGGCCGCCAGGTAGGCTGCGCTGTCGCCGAGCATGGCAAGGACTACCGGCAAGTCGACATCAACGGCACGCAGCGCGCGCAGCGCCTCGGCATCGAATGAATCGATCCAGACCGCCCATTCGGAGGCCAGATCAGCGCTTGATGCGTCCAGCTGGCTGAGCCGCGCCAGTGCCTCGAAGGTGGTCCAGATCAGATCGAGCCATTGTTCACTGTGCCTGGCCTGCTCGGCGCGAGCTCTCAGCAAGGCATCGCTCAGGCGGGCAATCTGCGGTGCGTCGTCGGCCTCAACCAGGGCCTGGCTGCGGATCGCCTGGCTGCGAGCGTAGTCAAGTAGATCGGCCCGGCGCTGCGCATCATCGGCCTCGTCGAGCGCCTCATCACGCGCCTCATTGACTGCATCCAGCCGGGCCAGCTCAGGTTGCCAGTAATCGCGCACCGACTGCTCACCCACTCGCTCGGCCACCTGCTGCCAGATTGCACCCGCCTGCCAGGTGGCAACGCGGCGCAGACGGGCGAGCTGACCGGCGGCGTGCTCACGGCGCAGCAGGGTTTCGATCCCCGCCACGGCAGGCACCGGGAACTGATCGCGACCCTCACCCAGATTGACCTGACGCTGGCGTGCCAGCCAGGCAAGCAGACCGTCCATGCCAGACAGATCAATCGGCCCGAGGCGCTCCAGACGCTGCGTCAGGCTCAAAGTGATGGCATCGAGCGACTGGCTCCAGTCTTCATCGTCGCCATCGCGCTCCAGCCAGGCGGCTGCGGCCAGAGTGCGGTTGGCGGCGGCCTCGGCGCTGGCCGGATGCCAGTGCAGGGCCAGAATTTCCGGGCTCAGCGCGCGGACCACCTGCGGGCTGGCGGCTGCCAGCACGGCACACAGGGCAACAAGCACAAGGTGGGGCGTTCTCATGGTCGGTATACTACCTGATCGCCCTGTTCCATCACCTGTCCACACGACCGGGAAAACGCCTCTTGAACAAGCTCAATATCCTGACCACCGGCGGCACGATCGACAAGATCTACTACGACGACATGTCGGACTACCAGATTGGAGAACCCGAGATCGGGCGCATTCTCAAGGCCATCAATGTGGCCTTCGAGTGGACGCTTCAGGCGCTGATGAAAAAGGACTCCCTTGACATGAACGACGAGGATCGGACCCGCGTCCGCCAGGCGGTGATGGCCAGCGAGGAACGGCATTTCCTGATCACTCACGGCACCGACACCATGGTCGACACGGCCAGAGCGCTGGGCGACGTGGGCGAGCGCGTGATCGTCATGACCGGGGCGCTCAATCCGGCGCGCTTCATCGATTCGGATGCGGTGTTCAATATCGGCAGCGCCGTCGGCGCCGTTCAGGTCCTGCCGCCGGGCGTGTGGATCGCCATGAACGGGCGCATCTGGGATCCGGCCAACGTGCGCAAGAACCGCCGTGCCAACCGCTTCGAGGCGGTCGGCTGACAGCTTCAGCGCTACGATCAGATACGCACTTTGCCGAAGCGCACAAACGGCGGGGCTACCACCCTGGCCGCCAGGCTCCGCCCACGCAGTTCGACTTCGACCTCGGTAAACTCACCAGCGGGAACGCGGGCCAGGGCAATCGGGCACTGGGTCGTCGGACCAAACACGCCGCTGGTCACCTGTCCCTGGCCGGCCGGGGTGTGAACCGGCGCACCGGCACGGGGAATTCCACCACGACCGAGCACCAGACCGACAAGCTGACGCAGCTCACCTTGCTCGCGCTGCTGTTCCAGCGCCTTGCGGCCGATGAAATCGCGCTCGGTCGGCTCGAAAGCAACCGTCCAGCCCAGGCTGGACTCCAGCGGCGTGGTCTGGTCATCCATGTCCTGGCCGTGCAGGTTCAGCCCGGCCTCCAGGCGCAGACTGTCGCGCGCGCCCAGACCACAGGGCCTGACGCCCTTCTCCAGCAGTGCCTGCCACAGTCGCGGCGCCTCGCTGCCCGGCAGCAGAATTTCAAAGCCGTCTTCACCGGTGTAGCCGGTCCTGGCCAGGTAGTAGTCGCCGTGGGACATGGCTCGAAATGGCTTGAGCTGCCCGGCCTGCTGCGCGCCGAGCAGTTCGATGACTTTGTCACGTGCCTGCGGGCCCTGCACGGCGATCATGGCCAACTCGTCGCGTTCAATGATTTCGACGTTGAAGTCGGCCGCGACCTGGTGCATCCAGGCCAGATCATTGGCCCGATTGGCCGCATTGAGCACCGCTCGGTAAAAATTGTCGTCCACGCGGTAGGTGATCAGGTCATCAAGAATGCCGCCGGTTTCATTGAGCATGCAGGCATACAACGCCTGGCCTGGATCCTTGAGGCGCGCCACGTCGTTGGCCAGCAGATAGCGCAGAAAATCCTGCGCGCCCGGGCCGCGCAGGTCGACCACGCCCATATGCGAGACGTCGAACATGCCGGCGGCCTGGCGAACCGCATGGTGCTCGTCAATCTGCGATCCGTAGTGTATGGGCAGGTTCCAGCCGGCAAACTCGACCAGCTTGCCGCCGGCCTGAAGATGCGCCTCATAAAGCGCAGTACGGGATGTCATTTTTTAGATCCTGTCAAACATGGATTTGAGCGTTGATTATATCGCCCGCACCCGCCCGGAGCGGATCAGTACGGCCACCGGGATTGCGCCAAGCATCACCAGCAGCAAGGCCGGTATGGCGGCCATCTCCCACTGCCCTTCCGTGGTCAGGTCGTAGATACGGACGGCCAGGGTCTCCCAGCCAAAGGGCCGGAGTATCAGGGTTGCCGGCAGCTCCTTGGCCACCTCGACCAGAGCGAGCAAAAAGGCGGTCACTAGACCGGGCCAGACCAAGGGCAGGTTGACTCGCCACAGGCGATACCAGCGCGGCACGCCAAGACTGCGCGCCACCTCGACATAGCGTGGCCTGATCCGCGCGGCAACGCCGTCCAGCGGCCCCCAGGCCACCCGCACGAAGCGAATCAGATAGGCCATGACCAAAGCGACCATGCCGCCAGCCAGAGCAGTGCCGGCCAGCTGATCGAGGCGCAGAAAGGCAAGGAAAATGGCTACCGCCAGCACAGTGCCGGGGATGGCATAGCCGATGGCCGCAACTTCACCGAACATCTGCTGGCGGCGCGAGCTGCGGTGAGTCGCGGCCAGCAGCATGATCCCACCAACCAGAACAGCCAGGGCCCCGGAAAGTCCGAGCACCATGGTGTTGGTCACCACCCGGATCAGGCGGGGATCAAACAGTGAGGCAAGCTGTGGCCAGACCCAGGCCAGCAACTGAACCAACGGCAGGACCACGGCAATCAGCAAAACGGCCAGCTGAAATGCGGTGGCCGCCACAGCGCGCCAGCCCTGCAGGCGAATGCGGTGATTGCTGGCTTGGCCGGCATGATGGCCGGCGCGCCGGTTGCGGCTGAGCCGCTCGACGCCCACCAGCAGCAGCACAAACAGCATCAAAACAGAAGCGAGCTGCACTGCAACGGTCAAATTGAACATGCCCAGCCAGGTGCGGTAGATCGCCGTAGTGAAGGTGTCAAAGCCGTAGATCGCAACCGCCCCGAAATCGGCCAGAGTTTCCATCAGGGCCAGGGCCAGGCCGGCGACCACGGCGGGCCGGGCCATCGGCAGGCTGACCCGGAAAAACGTCAGCAGCGGCCCGCGACCGAGACTGCGCGAGGCCTCAAAAGCGACCAGACCGCCGCTGGTGAAGCTCGCCCGTGCCAGCAGATAGACATACGGATAGAAGGTCAGGATCAGAATCAGCAGCACGCCGCCGGGGCGGCTTAGCGCCTGCAGCAACGCCGGTGAGGCATCGAACCAGTCCCGCCAGGCTGATTGCAACGGGCCGGCATAGTCGAGCATGCCCAAATAGATAAATGCCAGCACATAGGTCGGAAACGCCAGCGGTAGGACCAGCAGTGGATCGAGCAGGCGACGCAGCGGGTATTCACAGCAGGCCGACAGCCAAGCCAAGCCGACCCCGAGAGCAAGAACGCCCAAAGCGACGACGACAAGCATCAGTGCAGTGTGCCCCACCAGGCGCGGCACCTGCCATTCCAGCAGGTGCGCCCAGACCTCCGGCTGCGGCTGCGCCCAGCTCGTCAAGAGCATCCCCAGCGGGATGCCGACCAGCAGGAGTAGCGGACCGATCAGCCAACGCCGGTCAGGGCGCGGCATTAGCCCAAACGCTGGCGCCTCAGCGGTAGCCGGCACGATCCATCAGACGCACGGCCTGGGCCTGGCGCTCCCCGGCGATTTGCAGCGGCGTCTGATCGGCCCGGAAATTACCCCAGGTACGGATCGCAGTGGCCGAATCAATCTGCGGATTGGCCGGGAACTCGAAATTGTTGTTGGCAAAATCCGACTGAGCAGCCGGCGAGGCCAGCCACTCGATCAGAGCCTGGGCGGCTTCCGGATGCGGCGCATGGCGGGTCATGCCGACGCCGGAAACGTTGACGTGGGTGCCGGTGCTGTCCTGATTGGCCCAGAACAGGGTCACCGGGTAATCCGGATCGCCCGCGAGCTTGCGCCCCAGGTAATAGGAGTTGACGATGCCGACATCGCACTGGCCGGCCTCCATCGCTTCGATCAGACGAGTGTCGGAGGAAAACGGCGTGGTGGCCAGATTTTCAACCCAGCCGCGCACGATTTCTTCCGCGCGCGCTTCGCCGTGATGCTCGATCAGCATCGCCACCAGCGACTGGTTGTAGACCTTCTGCGAGGTGCGCAGACACAAACGCCCAGCCCACTGCTCATCGGCGAGCGCTTCGTAGCTTGACAGTTGGGAAGGATCAACCCGCTCCGGATGATAGACGATGGTGCGCGCCCGCACCGACAGCGCAAACCAGCGCCCGTCCGCATCACGCAGGGACTCAGGCACGGTCGCTTCCAGGGCCGGAGAGTCGATCGGCTGCAAAACACCGCGCTCGGCGGCATGCCACAGATTGCCGGCATCGACCGTCATGAACAGATCGGCCCGAGTGCGCTCACCCTCGGCCTGAAGACGCTCGATCAGGGCCGCTTCCCTGTCATTGATGTAATCAATTTCGATGCCGGTTTCCTCGGTATAGCGGTCAAACAGCGCTTCGATCAGATGGGGCTGCCGCGAGGTGTAAACCACCAGACGCTCTACGGCCGCGTCCTCGGCCGGCTGCTCAATCGACTGCGAACGATCCATCGTGCGGGCATCGGATACGGTTTCAGTCGAGTCGCTGCCGCAGGCGGCCAGCAAGATGACTAGGGCGGTGCAAAATGCGGTTCTCATGGGTTTGCCTGTGCAATCGTTAAAGCCATTTGCCAATCTTAACGATAACGATTTGCATTTACAATACCGAACGACCGGGCAGTCGCCCTGCCCGTGCTCAAGCAGCTCATCAGGTTGTGGTCTGCGAGCTAGCGGCTCAGGGCCGAGCGGCCGGCATAGCGCGCGGTTTCGCCCAGCTCGGCCTGGATGCGCAGAAGCTGGTTGTACTTGGCTACCCGGTCGGAGCGGCACAGCGAGCCGGTCTTGATCTGGCCGGCATCGGTGGCCACGGCCAGATCGGCGATGGTGACATCTTCGGTTTCGCCGGAACGGTGGGAAATGACGGTGCCAAAGCCGGCCTGGCGCGCCATGTGGATGGCATCGAGGGTTTCGGTCAGGGTGCCGATCTGGTTGGGCTTGATCAGAATGGCGTTGCCGATCTTCTCATCAATGCCGCGCTTGAGTAGCGCGGTATTGGTCACGAACAGATCATCGCCGACCAGCTGCACCCGGTCGCCGATGGCTGCGGTGAGTTCAGCCCAGCCGGCCCAGTCGTCTTCGCTCATCCCGTCTTCGATGGAGATGATCGGATAGCGCTCCGCCAGCCCGGCCAGATAGGCGGCGAATTCGCTGCTGTCAAATACCCGGCCTTCGGCGTCGAGCACGTAGCGACCGTCGCGGAAAAATTCGCTTGAGGCAACATCGAGCGCCAGAAAAACATCCTCGCCGGGTGTATAGCCGGCTTCGGCAATGGCCGTCATCAGCAACTCCAGCGCGGCCTCGTTGGAGCTCAGGTCAGGCGCAAAACCGCCCTCGTCACCTACGGCCGTGCTCAATCCCCGCTGGCGCAGCAGGGCTTTGAGTGCGTGGAAAATCTCGGTGCCGGCCTGCAAAGCCGAAGGAAAATCTGCCAGGCCGGTGGGCATTATCATGAATTCCTGAATATCGACCCGATTATCAGCATGCGCCCCGCCGTTGAGAATGTTCATCATCGGAACCGGCAGGCTGGCTGACTCATCCGAGCTTTCCAGCAAAGATTGCCACAGCGCCATGCCCTTGGCGGCAGCCGCCGCATGGGCCACCGCCAGCGACACGCCGAGCAGGGCGTTGGCGCCCAGACGGGCCTTGTTGTCCGTGCCGTCCAGGTCGATCAGAGCCCGGTCGATGCCGTCCTGTTCGCTGGCGTCCATACCGGAAAGGGCGTGGGCGATTTCGCCGTTGACGTTGGCCACCGCTTGAGTCACACCTTTACCGCCGTAGCGCTGTCCGCCATCGCGCAGTTCCACCGCTTCAAGGGCACCGGTCGAAGCACCGGACGGAACCGCAGCGCGCCCGTGCGCGCCGCCGGCCAGTGTGACGTCGACTTCCAAAGTCGGGTTACCGCGCGAATCGAGAATTTCCAGCGCCTGGATATGGCTGATTTTCAATGGACTGTCCTTAGGTACTCAAATGGGTGATGGCTGAACCAATCAATATTTTCAGCCCGAATCTGCATCGTTCCCGGCAATTTCAGGGAAACGGACGCGGCGTTTGACGACTTCATCAATAGCAACCAGCTCTTCGAGCAGGCTGTCCATGTCGGACAGACGCATCGAATTGGGCCCGTCGCACAGCGCTTGTTCGGGCCGCGGGTGGGTTTCACAGAAAATGCCGGCAACACCCACACCCACGGCTGCGCGGGCCAGCACCGGAATGTGCTCGCGCATGCCGCCCGAAGCGTTCCCCTGCCCGCCCGGCAACTGGACCGAGTGACTGGCATCGAACACCACCGGGCAGCCGGTTTCGCGCATGATCGCCAGCGAACGCATGTCGACGACCAGGTTGTTGTAGCCAAAGCTGAAACCGCGCTCGCAGACCATAAGCTGCTGATTGCCGCTGGCGCGGGCTTTTTCGACCACCCGGCTCATTTCCCAGGGTGAGAGAAACTGGCCCTTCTTGATATTGACCGGCCGGCCGGCCGCGGCAACGCGCTGAATGAAATCGGTCTGGCGGCACAGGAAAGCCGGGGTCTGCAGCACGTCGGCCACTTCAGCGACCTCGTCAATCGGCGTGTATTCGTGCACGTCGGTAATCACCGGCACACCGATCTGATCTTTTACCGCCTGCAGGATGCGCAGACCTTCTTCCATGCCCGGCCCGCGATAGCTGTCAATCGAGGTGCGGTTGGCCTTGTCGAAACTGCCCTTGAAGACGTAGGGCATGCCTAAGCGATCGGTGACTTCCTTGAGATGCCCGGCCACTTCCACACACATGGCTTCGGATTCCAGCGTGTCCGGCCCGGAGAGCAGGAACAGCGGCCGGTCCAGTCCAACTTGGGTGCCGGCCAGTTTCATGCCTCCACCGCCCGGGTGGACTTGCCGGCCAGCCGCCGATGATGCTCCAGGGCGGCGTAAATAAATCCGGAAAATAGCGGATGGCCGGCGCGCGGGGTGGAGGTGAACTCCGGGTGAAACTGGCAGGCCATAAACCAGGGATGATCGGGCAACTCGATCATTTCAACCAGCATGTCGTCAACTGAAAAGCCGCTCAGCAGCATGCCGGCCTCGCTGAGGGCATCGCGATAGGCGTTATTGAACTCGTAGCGATGCCGATGCCGTTCCACGATCTCGTCGGCGCCGTAAAGTTTGCGCGCCCGTGAGCCCGATACAAGCTTGCAGCGCTGCGCGCCCAGGCGCATGGTGCCGCCCAATTCGGCGCCTTCACTGCGCAGTTCGCGCTGTCCGTTTTCATCCAGCCATTCGGTGATCAGGCCGATAACCGGGTGAGCCGTTTGCGGATCAACCTCGGTGGAATTGGCGCCTTCGAGCCCGCAGACATGGCGGGCAAACTCGACCACAGCGGCCTGCATGCCCAGGCAGATGCCAAGATAAGGTACGCCGTTTTCACGCGCATAGCGAATCGCCGCCATCTTGCCCTCGAAGCCGCGCTCGCCAAAACCGCCGGGGACCAGGATGGCGTCGGCATCGGCCAGTATGCCGGTGCCGCGATCCTCAATTTCTTCGGATTCGATCGGTTTGATCCGGACCTTCACCCAGTGCTTGAAGCCACCGGCCAGCAGCGCCTCATTGAGCGATTTGTAGGCGTCGGCATGCTCGACGTACTTGCCGACCATGGCCACCGTCACCTCGTGCTGCGGCCGGGTCTGGCGCTCGACCACTTCCTCCCAGTCCGACAGATCCGGCGGCGACGCCTTGATGCCGAGACGATCAAGCACGATCCGGTCCAGGCCCTGGCGATGGTAAAACAGTGGGATTTTGTAGATTGAATCAACGTCCACCGCCGAGATAACCGCCTCCTGGGGGACGTTGGTGAACAGCGCAATCTTCTGCCGTTCCTCTTCTGGCAGCATGCGCTCGGAGCGACACAGCAGGACATCGGGCTGGATACCGATCGAGCGCAGCTCCTTGACCGAATGCTGGGTCGGCTTGGTCTTGATCTCGTTGGCCGCCTCCAGATAGGGCACCAGCGTCAGATGCATGAACATTGCCTGGCGGCCGTACTCGGTGCCGAGCTGGCGTATGGCTTCCAGGAACGGCAGTGATTCGATATCGCCAACCGTGCCGCCAATTTCGATCAGGGCCACGTCATAGCCTTCAACCGCCTGGTTGACCGAATCCTTGATCTCGTCGGTGATGTGCGGAATCACCTGCACGGTCGAGCCCAGGTAGTCACCGCGGCGCTCTTTGGCGATGACGTTGGCGTAGATTCGCCCGGTGGTGAAATTGTTGCGCTGCGTCATGCGCGTGTGCACGAAGCGCTCGTAGTGGCCCAGATCCAGATCGGTCTCGGCACCGTCTTCGGTGACGAATACCTCGCCGTGCTGAAACGGGCTCATCGTGCCCGGATCCACATTGATGTAGGGGTCCAGTTTCAGCAGAGTAACGCGCAGGCCCCGGGCCTCCAGAATGGAGCCGAGAGAAGCGGCTGAAATGCCTTTGCCCAGCGATGAAACAACGCCGCCGGTAACGAAAATAAGAGAGGTCATGCCCGGACATCCATGCTGCAGTAAATCCGGGAGAGCATTGTAACTCATATCGCCCCGAAAGCCCGCATCAGCCGTTTTTTCAGCAGTGGCTAATCAAGGCTTTATCCAGATCAACGAGGCCATGCGGCCGGTGACACCGTCGCGGCGATACGAGTAAAAGCGCTCGCCGGCCTCGAATGTGCACAGGCCGCTGTCGCAGACCTCGACCCCGGCCGCGCCAAGCTGATGGGCGGCAATCCGCTTGAGGTCGGCGTACCAGCGTCCGGCATCGAGCCGAAAAGCCGCTGCCAGGGCCGGGTCGCGGCTCACAAACGCGGCACGCAACTCGTCGCCCACCAGGTAGCAATCAGCGCAGATGGCCGGCCCAAACCAGGCCTGCAGCGAAGCGTTACCTGGTGGGACTTCGCTCAAGGTTGCATCAATAATTCCGTCGGCCAGCGAACGCCAGCCGGCGTGTATGCCGGCGACCAAACTGCCGTCGCGCGCGGCCAGCAGCACGGGCAGGCAGTCCGCGCTCTGGATGACCACGACTTCGCCGGCTTGCCGAGTCCAGGCGGCATCCGCCTCAATGCCGGGGCGCCAGTCGGCCAGGTTGATGACGCGCCGACCGTGTACCTGCTCCAGCCAGCGCGGCTCGGCCGGCAGCTCGGCCCGCAGTTGAGCACGATTGGCCACCACATGTTCGGTCTGGTCACCGCTGTTGAGACCCACATTGAACGAAGCCCAGGGCGGGCGGCTGACGCCGCCGCTGCGGGTGGTGGAAAATGCCCGAACCCGCGGGTGGGCCGGCCAGTCCGGCTCAATCCGATCCATCACCGGCCAGCAGCTCAATCAGGCGGTGCATATCATCCGGAATTGGCGCGACGGCGGTGATCGGCTCGCCGCTGTGCGGATGCGCCAGCTCAAGCTGCCATGCGTGCAGCGCCTGACGGGGAAAGCGCTGCCATGCCAGGCGCTGGGTCTCACTCAAGCCGGCCGGTGCGCCGTGGCGCCCGTACACCGGATCGCCGATGATTGGATGGCGGATATGGGTCAGATGAACCCGAATCTGATGGGTTCGACCGGTTTCCAGTTCGACATCAAGCAAAGTTGCCCCCTTGAGCCGCTGGGCCACCCGGTAATGGGTGATCGCCTCGCGTCCGTCGGCGCGCACAATCTGGCGGCGACGATCAACGGTGTGTCGACCCAGCGCGGCATCAATCCGCCCGCCGGCGATGATCTCGCCCCACACCAGCGCCCGGTAGCGACGCTTGATTTCCCGGCGTTTCATGGCGGCAACCAGGCGCAGGTGGCTGGCGGTGGTGCGCGCCACCAACAGGCAGCCAGAGGTGTCCTTGTCGAGACGATGAATCAGCCCGGCTCGCGGCAGCGGGGCCAGCGACGGGTCGAGATGAAGCAATGCGTTGACCAGCGTGCCGTCCGGGTTGCCCGAGCCGGGATGCACCACCAGGCCCGGCGGCTTGTTGATTACCAACAGCTCGGGATCATCGACCAGAACTTCCAGCGCAATGGCTTGAGGCGCCAGCTCGGTGTGGGCGGTCAACTCGGCCGACAGGATCACACGCTCACCGCCGAGCAGGCGGCGCCCCGGTTTGACGGTCGCGCCGTCGAGCAGCACGCTGCCATCGCGAATCCAGGCGGTGATCCGGCTGCGCGAAAACTCCGACCAGATTTCGGCCAGCACTGCATCCAGGCGCCGGCTGGCCTGATCAGACGCTATCGTCTCGTCTCGGTCGATCTGCTTTGTCATCATCTCGGAATGGATGTGGCTTCAAGAATGGCATAATACGGGGTTCTTGCGCACCGTCTTCACTCTGAGACCATTATGCTCAACCCTGTCACCGACCATCGTTTCGATTTCATCCGTCTGGCCCTGCTGCTGGGCCTGGCCGTGCTCCTGGTGGGCTGCAACCGCGAAACCCTGGATGACGATATCCCGGCCGAAGAGCTCTACGAGCGCGCCTATTCCTCGCTACAGTCGCAGTTCTGGCCCGAGGCAGTGCGCCGCTATCAGCAGCTCACCACGCGCTATCCATTTGGACGCCACGCCGAACAGGCGCAGCTTGACATGGCCTACGCCATGTACAAGGACCGCCGCGGCGAACAGGCGATCACCACCCTGGATCGCTTTATTCGTACCTACCCCACCCATCCCAACATCGACTACGCATGGTATCTCAAGGGCCTGGTCCACTATGACCAGGCAATGGGCTTTTTACGCCGGCTGTTTCCCGGCCAGGTGGTTGACCGTGACCAGTCCAGCGCGCGCGATTCATTCATGGACTTCCAGGAACTGATTCGGCGTTTTCCCGACAGTCGCTACGTTGCCGATGCACGCCAGCGCATGGTGTTTTTGCGCAACGCCATGGCCGAACAGGACGTGGTCATCGGTGAATACTATTTCCGGCGCGGCGCCTATATCGCCGCCGTTCATCGTGCCCGCCACGTCATCGAAAACTACCCCCAGGCGCCGGCCAATATCGATGCGCTGGATCTGATGGCGCGCGCCTATGTCGAACTCGATCTGCCCGAGTTGGCCGCCGATACCCGGCGCGTGCTCGAACACAACTACGGTCAGGTTGAAATCACTCGGGACGAACCCGGCTTCTGGCGCCGGCTGTGGCCGTTTGACTGAGCACGGCATGGTACTTGAGGCCGGATATTCCGGCGGCCTGGCCGGCGCCGATATCGACGCCTGCGCCGTGTACCTGACGGCGCGGATCGAAGCCGCTCTCGCCCAGCAACTCGGCGAACTGCCCGACAGCGGATCACGCCTGCTTGATGCCATGCGCTACGCCGCCCTCGACGGCGGCAAACGCCTGCGCCCGCTGCTGACCTACGCCAGCGGCACGGCGCTCGGGCTGGAACTGGATCCGCTGGATATACCGGCCATGGCCGTCGAGCTGATCCACTGCTATTCCCTGATTCACGACGACCTGCCCGCCATGGACGATGACCGGCTCCGGCGCGGGCGCCCCACCGTTCACCTGGCTTTCGACGAAGCCACCGCCATTCTCGCCGGCGACGCCCTGCAGGCGTTGGCGTTTGAAACCCTGACCCGGATTGACCGCGCGGATGCAGCCTGCGCCATGATGGCGATGCTGACCCGCGCCTGCGGTCTGGTCGGCATGGCCGGCGGTCAGGCTCTCGACCTCCACTTTGAAAGAAGACGACCGTCACAGGCCGCAATTGAGGACATGTTTGCGCGCAAGACCGGCGCTCTGATCAAGGCCGCCGTTATCCTGCCCACCGCCTTGCGCCCTGACCTGCCTGAGCAGCAGCGGCGCGCGCTGAGCGAGTTTGCCGAGGCCATCGGCCTGGCCTTCCAGATTCGCGATGACCTGCTTGAAATTGAAGGCGATACCCAGTCGATCGGCAAGTCCTGCGACAGTGACGTGAGCCGCCGCAAGGCAAGCTGGCCGATGCTGTTCGGAACCGCGGCGGCAAGCCGGCGGATTGACGAACTGTCCGCGAAAGCCTGCGAGCGTCTCGACGAGCTCGACGGCGACACCCGCCTGCTCGCCGGCCTGGCCGAACGCCTGGTCGAGCGGACGTTTTAGCCGACCCGACGGCAGAGTATGTCGAAAATTTCGTGCCCACGGCGCAGGCCGCGGTGCTCGAAGTGGGTCTGCGGCCGCCAGTCAGGGCGTTCGACAAACGGCTTGCCAAGCAGCTCGAATTCCGCCACCTCGGCCAGAGCCTCAAGCATCCAGTCCGCATATTCGGCCCAATCAGTAGCCAGATGCAGCAGACCGCCGGGGCGCAGTCGCGAAGCCAGCTTGTGCAGAAATTCCGGCTGAATCAGGCGCCGTTTGTGATGGCGCTTTTTCGGCCAGGGATCGGGAAAATAGATGCGCGCCTCATCGACGCTGGCCGGGACCGTCTGCTCATCGAGCACCTCGATTGCATCGCGCATCGCCACCCGTACATTGTCCAGCCCGGCTTCTACCAGGCTGTTGAGCAGGCGACCGACGCCGGGCTCGTGAACCTCGATGCCGACAAAATTCTTGTCCGCCTCATTGGCCGCCATCCACGCCAGCGCCTGGCCGTTGCCGAAGCCGACCTCGACCACCAGCGGTGCCGGGCGCCCGAAAGCGGCACGCAGGTCTTTGACCTCACGATCTATTTCCAGGCGCGGCAGAAGCTCGTCAAGCGCCCGCTTCTGGCCGGGCGTCAGCCGCCCGGGGCGGCGCACAAAACTGCGGATGCGCCGATGATGTTCTGACTCGTTCATTCGCTACTCGTCTGATTCAACAGTTTCCGTTCGTGCTCACTCACGCGCACGCCGCCACTCCGGTCACGGCTGAGCCACACCGCCAGCCCGATCACCGCAGCCCCCAGCAGCAGTCGCGGCCAGTCTGCCTCGCGATTCCAGAAGATCACGTTGACCAGGATACCGGCCGGAATGAGCATATTGTTCATCACCGCCAACTGCCCGGTATTGACCTGTCGAGCACCCATATTCCAGGCCAGATAGCCCAGGCCGGAGGCGCCCAGACCCAGCCACAGCAAAATACCCCACTGCAGCCCGGTGCTCGGCCAGCCGCCGGGGTCAGCCAACAGCAGAACGGCCAGACCGCTCACCACTACGGCACCCAAAAAGAAATAGCCGAAAGTCTGGACCTGGGACAGGCTGCCGCCCAGGGTCAGACATTTATAGGCGACCTGCCCGGCGGCAAAACACAGATTGGCCGCCTGAACAAGCAAAAAACCGATCAGAAAATCACGGCCCACGCCATCAAAACGGATGATCGCCGCTCCGACAACCGCCACGGCAGCGGCCAGCCAGAAGCGACCGGGCAGACGTCGGCCGGCCCGCAGCAGTTCATCGATCAAAGTCACGTACAGCGGCGTGAAAATCGTGAACAGCAACAGCTCAGGCACGTCAAGATAGCCGTAGGCCGGAAACAGAAACAGATACATCAGCCCGATCTGAACGGCCCCGATTGCCATCAAGGCTCCGGCCGTTCGCCAGCCGGGTCTGGCCCGAACCAACAGCGGCACAAACAGCACCAGCGCAAACGCCACGCGCAGGAAAACCGACACAAAATCATCGACCTGGCCGGACAGATAAACGCCGATCAGGGAAAAACTGAACGCCCAGCCGAGCGTCACCAGCCATAAAAGTGTCATTTACCCGGATGCTTCAACTCTTGAAAACAACTTACAGGTTATATAGTAGCTGGATCAGCACCGACAACCTGGCGTTAATCGGCCCGGGCTGCGTCCAGCCAGCCACGGGTCTGATCGATGTAGTTGGCTGACAGCTTAGCCTCGATCATGGCGTCCAGACAGATGGCAAGTTCGGCTGCGGCGTCGTTCGGGGAGCCGGCCAGAAACTGCAGCCTGGCCCGCGTGGCGCGGGCAACCAGATACTGTGACTGGTCGGGTTCAAGCTGGTCGCGGGCGATCTCCCAAGCTCGCTCGGCATGCGGCCGGGCCTGTTCGGGCTGCTCCATTTCCAGCAACATGCGCGCCAGGTTGAGATGGCCACGGCCGGTGCCGGGATGATTCTCGCCCAGGGTGGCGGCGCGGATAGCCAGCGATTCCTGAAGCATCGGCACGGCCTGATCGCGCCGGTCGAGATCGCGCAGCAGCAGGCTGAGGTTGTTGAGACTGTAGGCAAGGTCCGGGTGCGGACCATCGGCGTGAAGGCGGCGCAGTCGATCCAGCGCCTGGCGATAGTGGAGTTCGGCCTCGGCCAGATTGCCCAGCTCGTGCCAGGCATAGCCAATGTTGTTGTCGATGACCAGCAGATCGGGATGATCCGGGTTGTGCTCAAGGTGCAGCTCGCGGGCCTGCTTGAACAGCGACAGCGCGTGCTCGTGTTCACCCATGGACGACAGCACCAGAGCGTAGTCATTGTAAATCGTGGCACGGAAATCGGCCGGGTGGCCGGCATCAATCTGTTCGCTCAGCGCGGCATAGGCGGCCGCTGCCTGAGCGTGCTGATCGCGGCTATGGGCCAGCCAGGCAAGGTAGGCCCGGGTTTGCAGGCTGCGAAAATCGTTCGGCCCGTAGAGGCTGTGGTTGAGCGCATTGGCGCGGGTGAGATTGATCTCGGCCTCATCAAGCAACATCAGGCTTAGCTGTGCATAGCCGATCGTGTAGCGCACCGAGGCCTCGACTGCCGGCGCGTCGGGAAAGCTGTGCTCAACCCGCTGTCCGGCCGTGGCCAGCATGTCGCGGACGGTCGCTTCGGTGCCGGCGTGTGCCGGGTCTGCTTCGAGCAGGATGTTCTGCAGAAACTGGTTGACCTGTTGCAGACGATCACGCTCGCGGCGCGCCGCATCGGCCTGCCACAACGCCAGCGCCAGCGACAGCCCCAGGGCCATGAAAACCGTTGTTGCAAGGGCCACACCCTGCCAGTGGCGGCGCAGAAATTTGCCGCTGCGATAGGCCACCGAATCGGGCCGGGCGGCAACCGGCTGAGCATGCCGGAAGCGGCCGATGTCTTCGACCATCGCGGCCACGCTGCCGTAGCGTCGCTCGGGCTCCTTGCGCAAGGCAGTCATGATGATCGCATCAAGATCGCCGCGCAGGCGCCGCGCCAGGCCGCGTTCCACCACGCTGCTGGGCAAGGGCGGGGTCTGCTCGCAGATCAGGCGCTCGGCTTCAGCGGCTGAGGTATCGCGCGTCACGTCCAGCGGCAGTTTTCCGGTCAGCAGGCGATAGAGCAGCACGCCAAGCTGGTAGACGTCTGATGCGGTGGTGACCGCCTGGCCCTTGATCTGTTCCGGGCTGGCACAGGACGGGGTCAGCATGCGCTGCCGGGTCAATGTAATATCAGACTCAAGCCCCGGCTCGGGCAGCAGCCGGGCAATGCCGAAATCGAGCAGTCGTGGTGTGCCGTCGGCCGTGACCAGGACATTGCCGGGCTTGATATCGCGGTGGATCACCAGGTGTCGATGGGCGTGATCGACCGCCGCACACAGCCGCTCAAACAACTGCAGACGCTGATCGACGTCCAGGCCCTGGTCGTCAGCCCAGCGATCAATCGGCACCCCATCGACATACTCCATGACCAGCCACGGCACGCCATCAGCGGTCGTGCCGCCATCGAGCAGACGGGCAATGCCGGGATGCTCCAGGCTGGCAAGCAGCCGCCGCTCGCGGGCAAAATTGTCACGCAGTTCGGCCTGGTTCAGGCCGGCCCGAATCAGCTTGAGCGCGCCGCGCTGATCAAACTCCCCGCCGCTGCGCTGTGCCAGGTAGACCGAGCCCATGCCGCCGGTGTGCAGCAGCCGCTCAATCTTCCAGCGTCCGAACTGTCGTCCCACCAGTTGATCAGCGAGCTGACGGTCAATCAGATCGGCGGCCAGTTGGTGCGGGGAATCTTCCAGAAAATCATCATTGCGATCGTGCGCTGCGAGCAAGGCCTCGATCTCGGCGCGCAGCTCGGCATCATCACATGCTGAACGCAGAAACTGTGCTCTTGGCGCGCCGCCGGGATACTCCAGCGCGGCATGGAACAGCTCGGCTACCCTGCGCTGGCGCCAGTCAGTCATCGAATTCCTGATCGGACTCCATGTCCAGATAGCGCCTTAAACGGGCCTTGGCGAGCAGCCAGTCCCGCTTGACGGTGGCTTCGGAGACGTTCATCACCAGGGCCGTTTCGTCGATGGTCAAGCCGCCGAAATAGCGCAGCTCGACCAGCCGTGCCTGACGATCATCAACCTCGGCCAGCCGCTCAAGCGCCTGGTGCAGGGCAAAGATATCGAGGTCGAGGCGGTTGTCGTTCTCAAGCTCGGGCGCCTTGTCGAGCGGCACCTGCAGGCGATCATCACGACGCTGAGCGAGCCGGCGGCGGGCGTGATCGATCAGCACTCGACGGGCCATGGTGGCGGCCAGAGCAAAAAAATGGGCGCGATCCTGCCAGGCGTTGAACTGCTGGCTGCTCATCCGCAGCCAGGCCTCGTTGACCAGCTCGGTGGTCTGCATCACCGACGGTTTGCCCGCACCGCGCAGTTGCCGGTGGGAGATCCGTCGCAACTCCGCGTAGATCAGAGGCAGCAGCGCTTCACCAGCCGACTCGCTGCCTTCGGACCAGGCCCTGAGTAATGATGTGATATCGGCATTGGTCATGCTGGGTGGCGATTTCACATGCTGTCGGCGGTCAGCTTAACAGAAGCCGGGCCTTAAGCTGCAATTGATGATCCGGACTGCTGCGGCGCTGCGCGTAAAGAACTGTTTGGAGCTTTCGTTTCAGAGTGAAATGGTGTCACCATGCCAGCAGTGCGGCCTATAACCCCGATTTTATCCTGCCTGCTGATGCTTGCTGCTGCGGGCAGCTCGCCGGTTGCAGCCCAGGTTCTGTTCGGTAGCCTGGTCCATTCGCCCGATGGTTCGGTTGGCGCAATCTTTGAAGCCAGAGACGGGACGGTCTCGTCCGTTCCTACCGGGCTGCCCGATAATCAATTTCCCGGTCTGTCGCCCAGCGGGACGCACATTACCATCAGCAGCCCGGATCCGGCCCAGCCTTTCGAGGCGAGTTGGGATCTGTGGGAGTTCAACCGCGAGACCGGTCAGACGCGGCGCCTGGTGAACAACGTGACTCAGCCGCTGCCGGACGGTGGTTTCATCTTTTCTCAGCCGCTGTTCAGCCAGGTCTCGTTTGATGGCCAGATGTTTGCCTGGGTCAACCAGGTTTCTAGCAATAACCCCCAGCAGCAGGGTGGCAGCTATCGCATCCTGCACGTGAACCGGACCAGTGAAGGCTTCCCACTGTCCCAGGTAGAGATCGGGCAGGGCAATGCCCTTGATTTCTATCAGTCCGAGTTCGTTGGCGTTGCCTGGTGGCCAAGACAGCCGGTGCCGACGCTTGTGTCGCCGG
>CALEIM010000142.1 GCA_937876395.1 uncultured Wenzhouxiangella sp.
GCCAGCGTTTATGGCGTATAGGCGCTGCAATATCAGTATTGCCTGCTGATGCATCCAGATGATGTACAAAACCCTTCACAACGGTTATTTCGCTGCCTTTATAAATGAAGTTTGAGTGGTAATTCTCTGCAATTCCGCCCAAAAAAGCGGTTACCGGCATATTGCATTCCGCGAGCAAATGCCCCAAAATAGCCGAAGTTGTTGTCTTCCCGTGCGTTCCGGCAACGGCCACCACGCGGCGCTGGCGCAGATAGTGTTCGCCTAGCCAGCGCGGACCGGAGGTGTAGGGGATGTTGCGATCAAGTACGTGTTCAACCGACGGGTTGCCGCGGCTGAGCGCGTTGCCGATGACGACCAGGTCGACGTCATCGGGAATATGCGCCGGGTCATAGCCTTCGCTCACCTGCACGCCCAGCGACTCAAGCTGGGTGCTCATCGGCGGATGGGCATTTTCGTCCGAGCCGCTGACTTCAAAGCCGTCGGCGCGCGCCAGTGCGGCCACGCCGCCCATGAAAGTACCGCAAATGCCAAGAATATGTAGTTTCAAAGCGGGCCTGCCAAGGATGTAATGATGAACATGGAGATTATGAACAATACCACCGCCACCGCCAGCCCGACGGCAAAACTGGTCCCCAGGGCATGCCGCCAGATATGCGCATCCACGGCAAACGACCAGATGAACAGCACCAGGCTGGCCAGCACCAGAACTGCCGGCACCTGCTCGCCGCCGCCGGCCAGACCAAGCGGCAGGCCAAGCAGCGAGAGCAGCGCAGCGCTGCCAAACAGGGCAGTCAGGGTCTGAGTGGTGCGCGCCGTATGGCCTTTGAACGACAGTACAATGCGAACGAGTACCAGCGGCAGGAGCACGGCCAGCAGCACGATCGCGCCGGGGTTTTCAGCGCTGCCGCCAAGGCCCAGCGAGGCCGCGCTGGTCGCCACGTAGAGCATGATGGCCAGGACCAGCGGCGCGCTGCCGGACGGCATGTCCTGCGGGCCGTTAGCCAGCATCAGCACGCCAACCAGGCGGGAGAGCAGATCAATCATGGATGAGCGGGAAGTCGACATTCACAAACTCGATTGTCGCGGCCTGCACTGCCCTGAGCCGGTCTGGCAAACGCGCAAGCTGCTCGATACACTGCCCCCGGGCAGTCTGGTCGAGGTGCTGGCTGATGATCCGCTCGCCGAGCTCGACCTGAGAGTGTTGTGCCAGCGCAGCGGCCACGAGCTGATCGCTGCCGAGGCCTCAGACGGCGTACTTGTAGCCAGAATTCGGGTCAGGACAGGGCCGAAACCAGGCGCCGATTGACCTCGTCGATCTCGCCCAGGCCGTCGACCTGCACCAGCAAACCCTGCTCGGCATAGTAGCCGGACACGGGTGCGGTCTGCGCACGGTACACGCTCAGGCGATTGCGCACCACCGCTTCGCTATCGTCAGAGCGCCCTTCCTCGCTGGCCCGGAGCGCCAGACGCTGGATGATCTGCTCTTCATCGACGGTCAGCTCCAGCGCCCGATCAATGGGCTGGCCAAGGCGCTCAAGCAGCGCCTCAAGCGACTGCGCCTGGGACAGGTTGCGCGGATAGCCGTCAAGAATGAAGCCAGGCTCGACTTCGGGCTGGCCAAGTCTTTCCTCGATCAACCCAAGCATCAGTTCGTCGGACACCAGCTCGCCCGCATCCATGGCCGCCTTGGCCTGACGGCCAAGCTCACTGCCGGCGGCAACCGCGGAGCGCAGCAATTCGCCGGTGGAAATATGCGGAACGCCGATGCGCTCCCTGAGCAGGGCAGCCTGAGTGCCCTTGCCGGATCCCGGTGGGCCAAGAAGAACAATTCGCATGATGATGAGCTTGGTGTGCCGCGGCGGTCAGATGAAATCAAGCCGCCAAAGCTAACCCCGAAGCGCTGGGCTGTCAATCCTTCCGTGCCCAACGTATCTTGGGACGTTTTCGCAGCACCCTATTCGCTCGACTCGTCCGGCTCGATCAGCGAGTCGGGTTGGTCGGGTGCGGCACCGTGTCCGGCCAGTGCCGAGGCGACGCGGGTTTCGTGGGCGATGCGGATGATCTCGGAATAGCGATCCTTGTGGTCAATCAGCTCGTCATGGTAATGCTGGGGTACCTGGTCGGCCTCGCTGACCCAGCGGTCCATGAGCTCTTCGGCCTTGCGCCGCGCTTCCGGAGCGGCGGTCTCATCAAGTTTGGTATAGCGGAACGCATACTTTTCGGCATTTTGCAGGGCGCGCAGGGCACGGCCCTTGCGGCTGCGCAGCGAAGTAATCACGGTGATGGCCAGGATGACGACAATCACCAGCAGTGATAATTCGGTGGAAATCTCGGCAACCGGCACATCCTCGCCGTCGTTGATAAACGGCAGGTTGTTGTCGTGCAGCGCGTGCAAAATCAGCTTGACACCGATGAAACCGAGGATCGTGGCCAGACCGTAGGCCAGGTAAACCAGGCGGTCGAGCAGGCCGTCGATAAGAAAGTAGAGCTGGCGCAGGCCCATGAGCGAGAAGGCCGTCGCCGTAAAGACGATATAGGGTTCCGTGGTCAGCCCGAAAATGGCCGGAATGGAGTCAAAGGCAAACAGTATGTCCGTCGCCCCGATAGCAATCATGACCAGCAGCATGGGCGTCATGACCCACTTGCCAGCCTCTTTGGTGAACAGGCGGTCGCCATCGTAGTGGTTGGAGGCCGGCAGGAATTTTTTCGCCATCCGCACCATGACGTTGTCGGCCTCGTCACGATTATCCTCGCTGCCGGTCATCTCGCCCTGGAGCTGCTGGCCGGCGAGCAGGATCAGGAACAGGCCAAAAATATAAAACACGTCGGACCACAGCTCAATGATGGCCGCACCGAGCAGGATGAAAATAGTGCGCGTGATCAGAGCAAAAGTGATGCCGAACAGCAGCACTTTCTGCTGATACTCGCGCGGAACCTTGAACGAGGCCATGATGACGAGGAAGACGAACAGGTTGTCAACGCTCAGCGCCTTTTCAGTCAGATAACCCGCAAAGTACTGGATGGCGTGCCGGGTCTCGCCGAAAACAAAGAACACCAGACCGAACGCCAGGGCAACGCCGACATAAATGCTCGACCACACGGCGGCCTCACGCAGTGTCGGGATATGCGCCTTGCGCACATGAAAAATGTAGTCGAAAGCGAGCAGACCAACGATCACGGCGATGGTGATGGTCCACGTCAGCGCATTGATTTCCATACAGGTCGATTCCGCGGCGCTTGTTTGTCCACGAGCCGGGCCGGTTTGGCACGGCGTTCAGGTTAGCCGCGTAGTGTAACCCGACCCCGTGGCCAGGTGCTTGCCCAGCGCCGGACGCACTTGAGCCGCTGGACCCAGCTTTCAGAATTGATTATTATCAAGATTGCTCAGGGCCAGCGTGCGGGGACTTCCGTTTCCTTGCGCCTGCCCTGGTCGATCATCTAGATCGCCTGTCTACGAATAGAGGGAGTTTCAACATGCGTAAATCACATCAGCGATCGCGGCTGCCGCTGCGTCGTACTCTGCCCGCCGCAATCGGCATGATCCTGGCCAGCGGCGGACTGCAGGCCGGCACCATCGCAATCACCACGACTGCGGACAGCGGCGCGGGCAGTTTCCGTGCAGCCATCATATCGGCCAACGGCAACGCCGGCACCAGCCTGATCGACTTCAGCCAGATTAGTGGCGCGACCATCACGCTGGCCAGTGATCTACCCATGATTACCGAAGGGCTGATCCTGCAGGGCAGTGAGGTAACCATCGACGGCAACGAGCAGTACGCCTGCCTGGCCACGTATGGAGCCGACCTGACAGTCGAGGACATGACCATTAGCCGCTGTACCGGCAGCAACTATATGCAGAATGGAATTCCAGTCGCTGGTACTCGGGTCGGTGGCGGCATTCATGTCAAATATGGCAATCTGGCGGTCAGCGGCTCAACCATCTCCAACAACTCGGTCGGAGACAAATACGGTACGGGTTCGACCTCGACGGGCCTTGGCGGAGGCATCCTGGCCATCGGCGAGTCGCTGACCGTCAGCGATTCGGACATCTCCGGCAACTCGGCTTACACAGGCGGCGGCATCGTCCATTTGAGCCTGATCGAGACGCCAGCGTCAGCGCCACAGGGGGCGTTGCCCGGGGGCCAAACGCTTATCACAAACTCACAGATTTCCGAAAACAGTGCGACCGCAATAGTCGGTGGCCTGATGGCCGTTGGAACTGCTTTGTCCATCGGCGTCGACCGGAGCGAAATCACCGACAATCAGGCTGGCGAAAAGTACGGTGGCATCGCTTTGAACCCTACCCAGGGAGCCACTGTGCTTTCGAACAGCACCATCAGCGGCAACAGCGCGCTTGGCGTCGGCTTCGGCGGCGGCGCGATTGGCGCCAAGTATCCCGGCACGCTGGAACTGTTGAACAATACCGTCATCGACAACTCGGCTCCCGCCATAGGCGGACTCGCCCTGAGTCACCAAGGCGGCAACATCCAGATCTCCAGCGGCGATGGCCCGTCGGGCGTGGTTGAGCCGATCACCCTGGTCGGCCAGACCATCACCGGCAATACCGCCACCGACGGCCCCGGCGGCGGCCTGACCGTCTACTTCGAGACCCCCAATGTGGCAAGCATCGACAACTCGATCATCGCCGGCAACTCGGCGGCGGTGGGTTCAGGCGATCTCAGCTCTTCCACTCCAGCGCCACAGAACGCCGAGTTGCCCGCCTGGCTGGCCGATCGCCTGCCGGAGGGCTTCCGCAGCGGGCGAAGCAATTCGTTGCCAGACGGAGCGCTGGCATATACGACCTTTGCGGTCGGCCACAGCCTGATCGGCGAAGCACCCGACGACGACAGCGCGTTTTTCCCCGATGGCGTGACCTCAAGCCTGCTCGGGCAGGATCCCGAACTGGGTCCCCTGGCCGACAACGGCGGGCCGACGCGCACCTTGATGCCGGCCGCCAGCAGCCCGGCGCTGAACATCATCAGCGCGGCCGTGGGCTGCGGCAGCAGTTTCAATATTGATCAGCGTGGTGCGCCACGACCGGAAGTCGGCGGCAGTCTGTGCGA
The DNA here is from genome assembly GCA_937876395.1 of uncultured Wenzhouxiangella sp. GTDB lineage: Bacteria > Pseudomonadota > Gammaproteobacteria > Xanthomonadales > Wenzhouxiangellaceae > Wenzhouxiangella. Next base: position 5,064 of record CALEIM010000142.1, read on the forward strand.
CGCCGGCAGCGTGGAGCGCGCCGTACCACCGTTGATCGACGTCAATCCGGACATTGCCTTTGGCAGCATCGACGTCGGCACCCCCGCCGTGCCGCAGGCTGTGACCCTGGCCAATCTCGGTGGCGAGGATCTGGAAGTATCGGCTTTTAACGGTTTGTCGACACCGTTCACGCTTGATTTTTCCGACTGCGGCGCCGGCCTGCCCCTGACCGTTGTGGCAGGCAATAGCTGTGCGTTGCAGGTTGGCTTCGCACCGACCGCCGCCGGCGACTTCGTCCAAACCGTAACCGTTGCCTCCAACAGCCCGACCGGCGACAACAGCTTCGAGCTGTCGGGCAGCGGACTGACACCGGGCATCGCGGCGGCCGCGCTGGACTTTGGCACCGTGCCGGTCAGCCAAAGCGCATCCGATATCGTGGCAATCGAAAATACCGGGTTGGGCACACTCGACATCAGCAATCTCGCCCTGAGCGGCGATCCGGCCGGTGTATTCGCGCTCGGCAACGACGACTGTGGCGCGCCGATCCCGGCCGGCAACAGTTGTACGGTCACGATTGAGTTCACGCCAAATGCCGACAGCGCTTTCAGCGGCCAGTTGGCGGTGACCAGCAATGCCACCAGTGAGCCCCTGGAAGTGGCACTCAGCGGCACGGGCATCGTCGGTAATCTGGTAGTCAGTCCGCTTGATCTCGACTTTGGTGACGTTGAACCGGGCGACACCGGCCAGTCCAGTCTGACCCTGAGCAACGACGGTGAGGCGCCGCTGACCATCAACGGCTGGACCGACCCTGGCGCGCCGTTCAGCATCAGCGGCGGTAGCTGTCCAAACCCGCCGTTTGCGCTGGCCGCCGGCGAATCCTGCACCCTGAATATCGGCTTCGCCCCAGATGGAGACGGAGATTTTGCTGCTTCTGTGGTGTTCAGCATCTTGGGTGATGCCTCTGGTTCGACCACCGTCGGCCTGATTGGCGGCGGCACGCTGCCTCCGCCGCCGCCGGTTCGAGACGCCGTGTCGGTTCCGACGCTCAACACCATCGGGCTGATCATCGGCGGCGGTTTGCTGGCTCTGATGGGCCTGCTCGGCCTGCGCCGCAGGAATCATCAGACCTAAGGCGCGCAGCCAGCCAGACGATCTCAGGCCCGGGACATCCCGGGCCTTTTTTATGGCGTAAAAAGCCCGGCTGCGCTCAGCTTTGGCGCCGGTAGAGAAATTCCTGCATCCCGTTACCGAGCAGCATGGTCTGGTCCGAGACAAAGCCGGGCAGGCGTTTTTCCAACGCCTTGGGCGTGTAGCGGGGTGCAGGCACGGTTTCACTGCCCGGTGCCGGATCGGCCATCAGTTCAAGCCCGCTCGGTGCGAAGGACGGCGGCCTGGTCGGCATGCGGGTAGCCGAATATTCGATTAGTGCGTGCAGCCGGGCGCCGGGCGCGGTCCGGCTGGTCAGCAAGCCGCTAAGCAGCTCGATCGCCTTGAGCGGCAGATAATTGAGCAAATTCCAGCACAGCACCAGATCGGCCCCCTCACTGCCGGCCGGCGGTAGCTGCCGCTCCAGCCAGGCGGCCAGCGCCTCCTCGGTCTGATCTTCGCCGCGCGGCATCTGGTCAAGCATTGAAGGTAGATCAACGACGTCGAGCCGGCAGCGGTAGTGCCCGAAAAGCTCGACCGTGCCAGCCCGCGCCCGCCCCAGGTCGAGAATGACGTGGCGGCGCTGATCGTCGAAAGACTCAACCAGACGGGCAAACAGCGGCGCCCGGATCGTCTCCGGACGGCCCGGCCCCTCGGCATGACGTGCTGAACCGCTCGAACTCATCGGCGCGGTCTTCGGCGCGGTCCGAAATCTTTAATGGCTGATTTCCTTGCCGGCTGCCGGTGAGCTGCCCGGCTTGGTGCCGCCGGACGCTGCCGGCTCCGGCCGCTTCTGATCCGCTGACGGTTTCGACAGCGCCGGGCTTTGCGAGTCCATATCGATCGTGCCGTTGAACTGGGCACCGTCTTCCAGACTGACCCGAGGCGAGGTGACGCTACCCTTGACCCGCGCCGACTTGCGGATAACAACCTGCTCGCTGGCGACCAGATCACCGTCCATCCGGCCATCGACGTAGATGGTATGGGCATGAATTTCAGCCTGCACATCGCCCTGACTGCCGATGGTGACGCTGTTGTTTTTCAGCTCAACCGACCCCTTGACCTTGCCTTCGATGATCAGGTCTTCATCCCCCTTGAGCTTGCCGTCGACATGGATGGACGGTCCGATGACCGCCGGGCCACCGGCGCTTGCCCGGGCCGTTGGCCGCGGGGCCTGCTCGGTTTCGGCCGGGCGGCGTTCGCTGGAAGATTCGGGTTCGTATTGATCGCGCTTGAACATGCCTGTTAATCCTGATTGGAGGTGGGCTGTCCAAGCTACTCCGGGGCGCTGGGCCGGTCAAGTGGCATCACCGCGCGGCCGTAGTCGCGCGGCAAAAAACCCCGGGGTCAAACACGTTTGGCCGCTGGTTATGTGACCAGCATTACTCTACGTCGAGAAAGCCCCGGAGCTGCTCGGAGCGGGTCGGATGGCGCAATTTTCTGAGCGCCTTGGCTTCTATTTGCCGAATTCGCTCACGGGTCACGTCGAACTGCTTGCCGACTTCTTCCAGGGTGTGGTCGGTGTTCATGTCGATGCCGAAGCGCATTCTGAGCACCTTGGCCTCACGCGGAGTCAGGCCGGAAAGCACTTTTTGCACGGTATCGGTCAGGCCGGTGGTAGTGGCCGTCTGCACCGGTGAGAGGATGTTGGCGTCCTCGATGAAATCACCCAGGTGAGAATCCTCGTCGTCGCCAATCGGCGTTTCCATCGAGATTGGCTCCTTGGCGATCTTGAGAACCTTGCGAACCTTGTCTTCCGGCATTTCCATGCGCTCGGACAGCTCTTCCGGCGTGGGCTCACGGCCCATTTCCTGGAGCAGCTGACGCGACACACGGTTGAGCTTGTTGATGGTCTCGATCATGTGCACAGGAATGCGGATGGT
>CALEIM010000143.1 GCA_937876395.1 uncultured Wenzhouxiangella sp.
CCCGCGTCGGTAAGGAGCCTGTAGCCCGACCCGCTGGCCTGCCAGTCCCCTCCTTCCTGGCCGCTTTCGACCAGCGTGTAGTCGTCCTCCCAGGCCTGTTGCTGCAGACGGTAGCTGCGGTCGATCAGCAGGAACAACTCGAGCGGACGGCCCTGGCAGCTGCCGGCCAGATGAGCGCGGACTTTCAGCTCGGGGCGTGGCTCAATCCCCGGCAGGTGGACGTAGAGCCCCAGATTGCCGGCGGTGAAGTGATGATTGCCATGCGCCTCGCGCTTGATCCGGAGGGCCTGCCCCGGAGCGGACAACAGCCGCTCCAGCTCGCGGGCCCGTTTGTAGGCCCGCGCGCTGTCGCCGTGGACGATTACGGACTCAACCACTTCCAGGTCGCCGGGTGTTTCGGCGTAGCTGATGCGATACCGGTAGCCGGCGTCATCGAGCTGCTCGGCAATCGCCCTGACCTCAGGGTGGTCGGGGTGATTGGAGAACACGTGAACCGTAATGACCTCGGCCGGCGGCGTTGCGCAGGCGGCCACCACGGCCGCCATTGCAACCAGCGCCGGCCTGCGCAGCGTCATGTCGTCCGGCGGCTGTGCTCTCGCACCGTCTCGACCAGCACGCTGACGTGCTCCAGTGGCACGCCGGGCGTGATGCCGTGGCCGAGATTGAAAATATGGCCCGGACCGGAGCCGAAACTGTCGAGAACCCGGCGCGCTTCGGTAGCGACCACCTCCGGTGAGGTGAGCAGCACGGACGGATCCAGGTTGCCCTGCAGGGCAACGCGCTCGCCGACCCGGGCGCGCGCCTGGGCCAGGTCGAGTGTCCAGTCCACTCCCAGCCCGGCCACACCCGTATCGGCCAACGCTTCGAGGTGTTGGCCGCAACCCTTGCCGAACAAGATGACCGGCACTTCCGGGCAGCGCTGTTGAAGACGTTCGACGATCAGCTGCTGCGAGGCCAGCGAGTAGCGCTTGTAGAGCGTCGGCGACAACACCCCACCCCAGGAGTCAAAGATCATCAGAGCATTGGCGCCGGCCCTGGCCTGGGCCGCCAGGTAATCGGCGCTGGCCTCGGCCAGGTGAGTCATCAGTCGATCGGCCGCTTCCGGCTCGCCGAGCAGCAACCCCTTGGCGCGGGCGAAGTCCTTGCTGCCCTGACCTTCGATCATGTAGGTGGCCACCGTCCACGGACTGCCGGCAAAGCCGATCAGCGGTGTGTTTTCAGGCAGAGACTGACGGATCAGGCGCACGGCGTCCATGACGTAGCGGGTTTCGACTTCCGGATCCGGTCGTGGCAGATCGTCTATGTCGCTGACGCTGCGCACCGGGCGCTCGAAATACGGGCCTTCGCCGGGGCGAAAGCCCAGCCCACAGCCCATTACATGCGGCAGGATCAGGATGTCTGAAAACAGGATGGCTGCATCAAAACCATAGCGTTCAATTGGCTGCAGGGTGACCTCGCAGGCGAGCTCCGGGGTGCTCGCCAGGGTGACAAAATCACCGGCCTTTTCCCGCGCTGCCCGGTACTCGGGGAGATAACGGCCGGCCTGGCGCATCATCCAGATGGGCGTGCGCTCAACGGGTTCGCGGCGCAGTGCACGCATGAACAAAGACTGGTTAACGGCATTCATGAACGTCTCAATACCTCACGGATATCATCACTGGGACAGGTGGCGATGCTGGCCTCGCCAATGGCGTCGAGCAAAATCAGGCGAATATGGTCGGCACGGTTTTTCTTGTCAAGCCGCATCAGGGAAAGCATCTGTTCGCGGTCAATATCAGCCGGCAATCGGACCGGCAGATCAAGACTTTCGAGCAGGTGGACGAGCCGATCCGAACTGCCTACCCGCAGGCGCCCTAGCAGTTCGCTCAAGCGTGCGGCGATGACCATACCCACGGCCACCGCCTCGCCGTGGCGGTAGCGCCGGTAGTCGGTAATGGTCTCCAGGGCATGGCCAAAGCTGTGGCCAAAATTGAGCAGGGCGCGCTGGCCGCTTTCCAGCTCATCGGCCGAGACGACCGCACATTTGTGGCCCACCGATGCATGGACCGCTTCAAGCAGGGCGTCGGGCATGCGTGCCTTGAGCGCTGCGGAGCGGCTTTCCAGCCAGGAGAAAAAGCCCTCGTCTCGAATCGCGCCGTACTTGATCACTTCGGCCAGCCCGGCCCGGTAATCGCGTTCGTCCAGGCTGCCCAGGGTATCGATATCGGCCACCACCGCGGCGGGCTGATGAAAGGCGCCAATGAGGTTTTTACCGCTGGCGTGATTGACGCCGGTTTTGCCGCCCACGGCCGCATCCACCTGGGCGAGCAGGGTGGTCGGCATCTGTATTATGCGAATGCCGCGCATATAGCTGGCTGCAGCGAAGCCGGCCAGATCGCCGATAACCCCACCTCCCAGGGCGACCACGGTGGCATCACGCTGGGCGCGCATGTCGACCAGTTCGTCAATCACGCGCTGCCAGTTGGCGACGGTCTTGTGCGCTTCGCCGGCCGGAAGCAGCAGGACGTCGTCGAACGTGAGCCCTTCCTTGGCGAACTTCGGCGGGTAGCCGCTGCCGTCGAGGGCGTCACCGCTCGCCGCCGCGCCTTCGTGATCAGCACCGAAGGGGCTAGGAGGGTTCGCCATGGGGGGAGTCTAGTGCCGTCGCACCCGCAGCCATCGGTGCACCGGTAGCGTCCGGGCGTGGTCCACCCCGACGTAGATCCCGACCGCTTCGCCGTCCACCGCTTCGAGGGCCGCGGCTTCGCTCAGGCCTACGTGCGGGAGAACCTCGGGGGCGTGCCGCTGCTGTGCGTGCACGGCTGGCCCGAGACCAAGCGCCTGCTCGGCCTCCTGGTTAACTCTTCCGGACGGGCCCACGGCCGCAACGCCCGTCGGTTGA
>CALEIM010000144.1 GCA_937876395.1 uncultured Wenzhouxiangella sp.
GCCGCCGCGCAACACCCACTGACTCACCATAAACTTGCCGTTGTACTCACCCACCGCACCAAGAGGGGGCCGGTAACCGGGGTAGGGTAAATAGGCGCTAGATGTCCACTCCCAAACATCACCGAACAGCTGCTGCAATCCGGTCGCTCTACTTGTTGCGCAGCGTGGGTGCAGAGTGGGGGGGGCGAGAAAATGGCCGGAAGACGGAGGGTGGGATTGGGCGGCCAGCTCCCATTCGTATTCTGTCGGCAGGCGCTTACCGGCCCAGCTGGCAAACGCGCTCGCTTCGAAGTAGTTTAAATGGCACACCGGCTCGCTGAGTGCTACCGGCAAGCGCCCCGCCAATGTGTAGGTGAACCATTGGCCGTCTCGATGCTGCCAATAGAGCGGGGCTTCCGCGCGATTGCTTTGTACCCACGCCCACCCCTCGGATAACCAGTGACGCGGATCGCGATAACCGCCGTCTTCAATAAATGCCAGATACTCAGCGTTGATGACCGGGCGGTTGGCGAGACGGAAGCCCTGCACAAAAGCCTTATGGCGCGGTTGTTCATTGTCGAACGCGAAGGCATCCCCGCCACTGCCGAACCAGGACTCTCCCGCCGCAAAGCTGACCCAGCGCAGTGGCACAGGCGCCGTTGCCGTTTCCTGCGGTTCTGCCAATGCGGGAAATTGCGGATTGAAGGATAAGGCGTGCTTGATATCAGTGACGATCAACTCCTGGTGCTGTTGTTCGTGATTCAGGCCGAGCCTGAGCCGATTGGCCAGATGAAGCAAGTCGGCTTCCGGACAAGCGTCGATCAAGGTCAGAACAGCCTGGTCAATTTGATCGCGGTAGCGGCCAACGGTCGCGCAGTTCGGGCGCGAGATCAGGCTGCGTCGGGCGCGCGGATACTGGGCGCCGATGCCGTGGTAGTAGGAGTTGAACAGGTAGCGATAGTCGGGGTCGATCGGCTGCCAGTCGGCTGCCAGGGCGTCGAGTACAAAGGTTTCGAAAAACCAGCTGGTGTGGGCGCGGTGCCACTTGACCGGGCTGGTCAGAGGCATGGACTGAAGGTTCTGATCTTCCGGATCAAGGTCTTTGGCCAGGGCTTCCGTGGCCGCCCGAACGGCCTGGAAATCTGCAGCCAGCATGGCGCGCGTGATCGATTCCGCTTCCAGCCAATTGCAGACCGGAGGACGCGCTACCGCTGCAGGTACCTTGCCGGTGATGCTGGCTGGAGGGGAGCTGGCCATGTCAGTCGATGTCGTATTTCTTGAGTTTGTACCTGAGCGAACGGAAGGAAATGCCGAGCTGGCGCGCGGCTTCGGTCTTGTTGTACTTGGCCTCGATCAGGGCTTTTTCCAGGATTCGCCGCTCGATCGCTTCCATGTGATCATCCAGGTTGTGATCCTCGGACGGACTGATGTCGTCGCTGCCGCCTTCGAGCACCGACTGGTCGATGCTCAAGTCTTCAGCAGTGATCTCCACGTCCTCGCTGAGGGTGATCGCGCGCTGCAGAATGTTGACCAATTCGCGAACGTTGCCGGAAAATGAATGGTTTTGCAGGGCATCCATGGCCGCCATGTTGAGCCTGTGTGGCGCTTCGCCCCACTGCTCGCCAATGACGGACAGGAAGTGTTCGGCCAGCAGGCGAATGTCGCCGCGTCGATCGCGCAGCGAGGGCATCGGCAGCTCGATGACGTTGAGGCGGTAATAGAGGTCGTTTCGGAAACCACCGGATTCAACCAGCGGCTTGAGAGCCTTGTGGGTGGCCGAAAGAATGCGCACGTCGATCCGGATTTCCTCGCGTCCACCGATCGGGCGCACGGATTTTTCCTGGATTACGCGCAGCAGCTTGACCTGCATGTTGAGCGGCAGGTCCGCGACTTCATCAAGAAACAGGGTGCCGCCGTTGGCCGCTTGAAACAGGCCTTGCTTGTCGGCATCGGCGCCGGTAAAGCTGCCGCGCATATGGCCGAAGAACTCGCTTTCCATCAGCTCGGTCGGAATCGCGCCACAGTTGACGGCCACGAAGGGCAGTTCGGCGCGCGGACCAAGATCGTGAATCAGCTGGGCGGCCAGTTCCTTGCCGGTGCCGGATTCGCCGCTGATCAGTACAGGCGCCTGGCTGCGGGCCAGCTTGCTGATCGTCTGGCGCACCCGGTCCATGGCCGGCGAGCGGCCGACCAGGCGCTGATGCAGCAGGCTTTCGCCGTGCGGTGTGCCGGCTGAAATCGGCGCTGACGGTTCCGTTGCAGCTGCTGGTGTCGCATCGCTGCCGGTTGCAGGCGGGGTCGCCGGTGGAGCGCTGGTACCCGCTTTTTCTTCATCATCCTGGCGTAATTTAAGTGCGGTGCGCACCATATTGCGCAGCACGCCCAGATCGACCGGTTTTGAGACGAAGTCGAAGGCGCCGTATTTGAGCGCCGTGACCGCATCATCGACCTTGCCATAAGCGGTGATCATGGCCACCGGCAGATGTGGATAGTCGCGGGCGATCTCCTTGATCAGGCTCAGGCCATTGCCGTCGGGCAGCCGCATATCGGTCAGGCAGAACGCATAATCCGTGCCGTTGGCCAGCAGGCGGCGGGCGGTTGCCAGATCTTCGGCGGTGTCGACTTTCAGACCCATTCGGCTCAGGGTCATGTCAAGCAGCTCTCGCAGATCGGGTTCGTCGTCGACTACCAGGGCACGCGCTTCGGTCATCAGTTCCTCGGAGTTTTTGTTCGTCTATCTAGCGGGCGGCCAGGGTCAGCTTGCTTGCCTGACGCTCGTGGAGTGCGCCCAGCATGCCCGACGTCGATTCCGGACGCCGCAGCAGGAGGCGGAAGCAGGCGCCACGGTTGGGCACCTGGACGTACTCCAGCGCCGCCTGATTGGCATCACAAAGCTGACGCGCAAGATACAGGCCCAGGCCGGAACCCTGCTTGTGGGTGGTAAAAAACGGCTCAAACACCTGGGCGCGTTTCTCCAGCGGGATGCCCGGCCCATTATCGATGATATCAAGGGCGATTTCGCGATGCCCCCGGATCGGGCTGATGCGCAGCGTGACGGCCACCGCCGAGCCGTCCTCGGGTCGGGCATGCTTGAGGGCGTTCTCCATCAGGTTCCAGACCGCCTGGGTCAGTTGGCTGGCATCAATCAGGACCATGATCGAAGCCGATGGGATTTCCAGCTTGAGGTGGTTCGAGTCCAGCTTGTGATAGCGGCGAAAATCGTCGGCCAGCTTGCGAATCCAGCTAATCAGATTGACCGACTCGATGCGTGCCCGCTCACGACGTGACAGTTTGAGCACATTTTCGACGATGTCGTTCATCCGGGTCGAATGGTTGAGCATCATGTCGACCAGTTTGCGATCGGCTTTGGGTAGATCTTCCGACTCGTTGAGCAGCTGGGCGGCGTGGCTGAGCGCGCCGAGCGGATTGCGAATTTCATGAGCGATGCTGGCCGACAGCCGGGCCAGTGAGGCCTGGGCCAGGTCGCGGGCGCGCCGGCTGACCACCGAGGTGTCTTCCAGAAAAATCAGGGTGGCCTCAGAGTCATCAACGCCCGGCATACTGTGCATGTTGGGTACGACGGCGGCCTGGGTGGACTGGAGTAGCAGTGCTTCGTCTTCGGCCTTGCCGGTCTTGCGCCAGCGCTCAAGCCGTTCGGCCAGCGGCGGGGCGATGGTGCGCAGATTGCGCTCGCTGACCGGCGGGTTGCCGAGCAGGTACCAGGCGGCCTCGTTCATTTGGCGAATGCGCTCCTGGGAATCAACCACCATCACACCCGAACGCAGTCGGTGAATGATCAGCTCGTTGATGTGGCCGAGGTTGGCCAGATCAAGGCCGCGGCGTTCGGCGAGCAGCTTGTATTCCCGGCCCCAGCGGCCCAGCAGCGCCGAGCCGATGGCGATTCCGAACGCAGCCACTCCGTACAGGGCGGCCTGGAATAGACTTCCTGCGCCGGGGGCGCCATGCCGCGCCAACCAGGCATCGGCGAGCAGTCCGAGCGTCACGATGGCGGCAAACAGCAGCGCCGTGCGCAGGTCAAGGATCAGCCCGGCGATGCCAACGGCAAACAGCAGCAGAATGACCAGGGCACTTTCAATGCCGCCAAAGGCGTGCAGGATCATGCCGACCAGGATGATGTCGGTGGCCAACGAAAAAGAGGCCAACTCGGCCACCGGAATGATTCGGCGCAGATGAAAAGCAACAAAGATCAGGGCGCCGCCCAGGTAGGTCAGGGCAGCGGCCTGGGCCAGAAACAGGCGATAGCCGGGCATGATTTCGTCGCCGGCAAACTGAAATACCGCGATCACCGCGGCCAGCGCGACGGCCAGGCGAAATGCATTGAGGTAGTGCAGCGCTCGCGACACCACCTCTTCATCGGCAACCAGGGTTCCGAAGGTCTTCAACTCATGCTCCCCGTACTCCTGCATGATGTGCGATTTTCGTAACCCGCCAATAGCGCTGAAATGGCGTCAGAAGCTGCGGCGGAATACGGTAGAATATGCCGTACTCAAGGGGCCTGCAACAGGTCCTTTACTCCACAAGTATAAGCGATCAATCGATTTGATAATGAGCTGTTGTTGATCCAGAATACGCCGGTTCCGGCACCGCCCCGCTGTGCGGCTGGTGAGCTCGGACTGTTTTTTCGGATATTCCCATCCATCCATTGACCAACGGATTCAAGCATGAATTTTCACGAGTATCAGGCCAAGGAGCTGTTCGAGCAATACGGCATTCCCGTGCCGCGCGGAGAGCTGGCAAGGACCGCCGATGAGGCCGTGGCGGCTGCCGAGAAAGTCGGCGGTCGCGAATGGGTCATCAAGGCCCAGGTGCACGCTGGCGGCCGCGGCAAGGCTGGCGGCGTCAAGCTGGTGTCCAGTCTCGACGAGGTTTACCGCGTTGCCGAAGGCATGCTGGGCATGCACATCGAAACATATCAGACCGCCGGACGGGCGCTGCCGGTCAACTCGGTGCTGGTGGCTGAGGCAACCGACATCAAGCAGGAGCTCTACCTGGGCGCGCTGGTGGATCGGGCCGCCAAGTCGGTGGTGTTCATGGGCTCGGCCGCCGGCGGTGTCGATATCGAGCAGGTCGCCGCCGAAACGCCTGACCAGATCATCACCACCGCCGTTGATGCCGCCGCCGGCTTCATGCCCTACCAGGCACGCCACCTTGGCTATCGCATGGGGCTCAACTCCGCGCAGGTCAAGCAGCTGGTCAAGATCATGGGTGCGCTCTATCGCCTGTTCATGGAAAAGGACATCGGCCTGATCGAGGTCAATCCGCTGATCATCGACGGCCAGGGCAATCTCAGCGCACTCGATGCCAAGCTCAATGCCGACGAAAACGCCCTGTTCCGCCACCCTGAAATTGCTGCGATGCGCGACGAGTCGCAGGAAGATCCGACCGAGCTGGCAGCCAGCAAGCATGATCTCAACTACGTCACGCTCGACGGCAATATCGCTTGCATGGTCAACGGCGCAGGCCTGGCCATGGCCACCATGGATGTGGTCAAGCTGGCTGGCGGCGAGCCGGCCAATTTTCTCGACGTTGGCGGCGGCACTGATGCCGAGCGTGTCAAGGAAGCCTTCAAGCTGATATTGGCCGGCGACAACGTCAAGGCCATCCTGGTCAATATCTTCGGCGGCATCGTACGATGTGATCTGATCGCCGAGGGCATCATCAGCGCAGTGCAGGATATTGATCTTCACGTGCCGCTGGTGGTTCGCCTGGAAGGCACCAATGTGGACAAGGGCAAGGCGCTGCTGGCCAGCAGCGGCTTTGACATCATCCCTGCCGACGATCTTTATGACGGAGCGCGCAAGGCCGTCGAAGCGGCCCGCGCCTGAAGGAATCATCCAATGAGTGTATTGATTGACAAGAATACCCGGGTCATCTGCCAGGGCATTACCGGCAGCCAGGGCAGCTTTCATTCCGAGCAGGCCATCGCCTACGGAACGCGCATGGTTGGCGGGGTAACGCCGGGCAAAGGCGGCCAGGAGCACCTTGGTTTGCCGGTGTTCAACACGGTTGACGAGGCAGTCGAGGAAACCGGTGCCGATGCCTCGATGATTTTCGTCCCGCCGCCGTTTGCGGCTGATGCCATCCTTGAAGCCGCCGAAGCGGGCGTGCGCGTGATTGTGTGCATCACCGAAGGCATTCCGGTGCTCGACATGCTGCGCGTCAAGGCGGCCCTGAACAGTTACGACGACGTCAGCCTGATCGGCCCCAACTGTCCGGGCATCATTACGCCTGACGAGTGCAAGATTGGCATCATGCCCGGTCAGATTCACAAGAAGGGCTCGGTTGGTGTGGTGTCGCGTTCAGGCACGCTGACCTATGAAACTGTCCTGCAGACGACCCAGGTCGGCCTCGGCCAGTCGAGCTGCATCGGCATCGGCGGAGACCCGATCCACGGCCTGAACTTCATCGATTGTCTGGCGCTTTTCGAGGAGGATCCGGAAACCGAGGGCATCATCATGGTCGGCGAAATTGGCGGTTCGGCCGAAGAAGAGGCCGCCGAGTACATTGCCGATCACATCAGCAAGCCTGTGGTTGCCTATATCGCCGGCGTCACCGCGCCAGCGGGCAAGCGCATGGGCCATGCCGGCGCCATCATTGCCGGCGGTCAGGGCACGGCCGAGGCCAAGTACGAAGCCCTTGAAGAGGCTGGTGTGACCACCGTTCGCTCACCCACCGAACTGGGCGAAGCGATTGCCGGGCGCCTGAAATAGCAGGCGCATCAAACCTGCGCGGGCAGGCTTCAGGAATGGGCCATCCCGGCATGGCCCGATCCTGAAGCCCGTCCGCTTTCCCGCCTTTGTCGTAGCCCCTCGCCATGCTCCGCATCGCCCTTGCGCAGGATGATTTCCAGGTCGGCCACATCAGCGCCAACCGGGATCGCATTGTTGCGCAGATCGCTCGCGCCCGCGATGAGCTCGGCGCCCAGCTCCTGCTGTTTCCCGAACTGGCGCTGACCGGCTATCCGCCCGAGGACCTGCTGCTGCGCCCCGGTTTCCTGCGCGCCAGCGATGCGGCCCTGACCGAAATCTGTACGGCCGTCCACGGCATTGACGTCATCGTCGGTCATCCGCAGCAGCTCGACGAGCACTGCTACAACGCGCTGTCCTGGCTGCGCGATGGCCAGACCATCGGTCAGTACCACAAGCGTGAATTGCCCAACTACGCGGTTTTCGACGAGTGCCGTTATTTCACCCCCGGTGATCGCGAGCTGGTCGTGGAGCTGGCCGGCGTAAAGATCGCGGTCATTATCTGCGAAGACATCTGGACGGCCGACGCCGCCCGTGCCGCGAAGGATGCCGGTGCCCAGATCATCCTGTCTGCCAATGCTTCGCCATTTTTTGATGGCAAGCAGCAAATGCGCGCCGGGCTGCTGACAGAACGCCATGCCGAAACCGGCCTGCCGCTGGTGTATCTCAACTGCGTGGGCGGGCAGGACGAGTTCGTTTTCGACGGCCACTCGCTGGCCATTGACGGGCAGGGGCGGCTGTCGGAACCGGCGCCGCTGTGCCAGGAAGCTTTGCTGTGTCTGGATTTTGATGCCGACAGCGGCCGCTTCGACTACCACCACTGGCCGGCAGGTGAAAGCGAACGCCTGGCGATGATCTGGGAAGTGCTCAAGCGCGGCCTGCGCGACTACACGCTTAAAAACGGTTTCAGTTCGGTGGTGCTTGGCCTGTCCGGCGGGATTGATTCGGCGCTGGCCGCCGCGCTGGCCGCCGATGCGCTCGGCCCTGAACAGGTGCATGCGGTGATGATGCCGTCCCGGCACACCGCCGAGCTGTCGATGATTCTGGCCAGCGAACAGATCGAGCGCATGGGCCTGAACCACGACACGATTTCAATTGAGCCGATCTACCAGGCCCAGCTCAAACAGCTTGCC
>CALEIM010000145.1 GCA_937876395.1 uncultured Wenzhouxiangella sp.
GCTGCCGGAAAACAGGCCGGCAAGCAGAGCCGCAAGCCGGGCCAACAGTCCGGCCTTCTGGCGCTGTGGCGCCGGGGTGCTGCGCTGAATGCGGCTGACGGCGGCCGTCGGCGCCGGCGATCCGGGTTCAACTTCGGTTTGTGCCGGCAGAGACTCAATCTCATCGCCCTTGGCCAGCGCATAGCTGGGCTCATCGACTGAGTCGCTGGGACGCAGGCGCTGGATCTCGAAACGTGGTGTTTCCAGCCAGCGGTTGGCCACGATAGTGACGCCAACCTTGGTCCGCTCCTCGATTTCCTCGGTGGCCGAACGCTTTTCATTGAGCAGAAAGTTGGCCACGTCGATCGGGGCCTGAACAATGACCTGCGAGGTGCGCTCCTTCATCGACTCTTCTTCGGCCAGGCGCAGGATCGACAGGGCCAGGGATTCGATCGAGCGAATCGCGCCGTAGCCATCGCAGCGCGGACAGGTGATATAGCTGGATTCACCGAGCGACGGACGCAGGCGCTGGCGCGACATTTCCAGCAGGCCAAAACGCGAAATGCGGCCGATCTGAACGCGCGCCTTGTCCATTCGCATCGCCTCGCGCAGGCGCGTTTCAACCTGACGCTGAGCGTCCTTGCTCAGCATGTCGATGAAGTCGATGACGATCAGCCCGCCGAGGTCACGAATGCGTAGCTGGCGGGCAATTTCGTCGGCGGCTTCCAGGTTGGTGTGCAGCGCGGTTTCTTCAATGTCGGCGCCTTTGGTGGCACGCGCCGAGTTGATGTCGATTGACAGCAGGGCTTCGGTGTGGTCGATGACCACCGCGCCACCCGAGGGCAGGCGCACCTCGCGGGCAAAGGCCGACTCGATCTGGCTTTCAATCTGGAAGCGTGAAAACAGCGGAGTGTCGTCGCTGTACGGTTTGAGCTTGCGCAGATTATGCGGCATGACCTGCTGCATGAACTCGCGCGCATCTTCGAACACCTTGGTGTCGTCGATCAGGATTTCGCCGATGTCGTCGCGCAGGTAGTCGCGCAGGGCGCGAATGATCAGGTTGCTTTCCTGGTAGATCAGGAAGGGCGCCTTGCGCTTTTCGGCAGCGTCCGTGATCGCGGTCCAAAGCTGGAGCAGGTAGTCGAGATCCCACTGCAATTCCTCGCGCTCGCGGCCGACGCCGGCAGTGCGCACGATGCAGCCCATGCCCGAGGGAATTTCAATTTCCTTCAGGGTATCCAGCAGGTCCTTGCGTTCATCGCGGGTAATCTGGCGCGAAACGCCGCCGGCGCGTGGGTTGTTGGGCATCAGCACCAGGTAGCGACCAGCCAGGGACACGAAGGTGGTCAGGGCCGCACCCTTGGTGCCGCGCTCTTCCTTGTCGACCTGGACGATCACTTCCTGGCCGCCGTGCACGGCGTCTTTGATATCGACGCGTTCACCGGATTCCAGCGCCTTGATTGCCGCTTCGCTGAAATACTCGCGGCTGATTTCCTTCATGGAAAGAAAGCCGTGCCGCTCCGATCCGAACTCCACGAAGCAGGCATCCAGGCTCGGTTCGACCCGGGTGATGCGCCCCTTGTAGATATTGGCTTTCTTCTGCTCCTGGGCCGGTACTTCGATGTCCAGGTCCAGCAGGGTCTGGCCGTCGGCGACGGCCACGCGCAACTCTTCTGCTTGAGTTGCGTTGATCAACATGCGTTTCATTGATTGTTCCTCCGGCGCCCCGGCTGCCACGAACTACGGTCGTGGGGTTTCCAGGCGCTCGGACAAGGTCCATCTTCCGGCTTGAGCGGAGATGGCGAACAGGCCAGTTTCGCGAATGATCGCCGGTCTGTCCGGCAAGGGACGGTCCGGGCGCGGTGCCTCAAGATGGCCGCGCAATCTGGTCTGCATTCCGGCCGCGCCACGAAGGGCGGCCGTCATTATCCGGCGCCGGTTCCGGTCACGACGAATCCTCGACGGTCCGGAGCGCGTATTTTTTTGGGACTGCCGTCAATTTCTGGCGGCAGCCCATTCTGTTTATCCATGGTCGCGGCGAACTGTTCGCCTTCGGCCACGGTCGATGTGCTTCCTGCTTTTGCTCAGGAGAGCTGCTCGCGGTCTGGACCTTGTCTTCCTGGCCGGGAGCGGTGCAAACGGTTTCCAGAGCGGCGGGCAGCGGGCGGTCTGTTCTGGAGCTAGCCCCCTGCCATCGTCGCGCTGCCGGGGAGGGCGCGCGCGACCGCATCCGCAATCGGGTCACGCAGCACACCCGGTCGAAATTTCGACGCAGACGGTGTCCGCATGTACCTGATCCGGGTATTTTATCATTGAACCGGCGGCAGCGATAGATACCAATGGCTTTCTCGCATACGATGGCGGCATGATTCAGGACAACCCGGGTAGCAGCGGCGTTCGTCGCGTCACCGTCTCCAGCGATCGTGACGGACAGCGGCTGGATAATTTTCTTTTTGCCGAACTCGGCGCGCTGCCGCGCAGCCTGGTCTATCGCCTGGTACGCACCGGCCAGGTGCGGGTAAACGGCGGTCGCGCCCGGCCGATGAAAAAGCTGCGCGCCGGTGATGAAATTCGTATCCCCCCCGTGGCTGGCCCGAGTGTGGAACAGCGCTCGGTGCCGGATGGGGTGATTGAGCAGGTGCGGGCATCAATCATCGCCGAAAACGCACATTTTGCGGTGATCGACAAACCGGCCGGGATGGCGGTACAGGGCGGCAGCGGCCTGAGCTGGAGTCTGATGGATGCGCTGGCCCGAATCGGACCGGACTATCGTCCGGTGCATCGCCTGGATCGTCCGACCAGCGGCCTGCTGCTGGTGGCGCGCAGTCATCAGGCGGCGCGCTGTTTGCAGCAGGAATTTGTCGGGCGACGCGTCGACAAGCGCTACCTGGCCTTGCTGGAAGGTGAGCTGGAACCGCCGCAGCGGCGGGTTGATCTGGCGCTGAAGAAGATACGCGACGGCAGCGGCCAGCACAGGGTTATTCCGGCCGACGACGGCCAGGCGGCGATCAGCCATTTCCGAGTGCTGGAGCGTTTGCCCGGCTACAGTTACGTGGAAGTGAGCATCGAAACCGGGCGTACCCATCAGATTCGGGCCCATGCAGCGGCCATCGGCCATCCGCTGGTCGGCGACGAGCTGTACAATCAGCAGCCGGCACCGGCGGGGCTGGCACGGCTGTTTTTGCATGCCCATCATCTCGGGCTTGAGTGGCCCGACGCGCAGGTATTTTTGGCACCGCTGCCCGATGAACTGGCCGCAGCACTTGACCGGCTGCGCGCGGGCTCGACTATTAACCAAACCAACGAGAAGGCCTGAATGTATCACCCCTTGAGCGTTTTCATCGGTCTGCGCTATCTTCGGGCCAAGCGTCGCAATCACTTCATCTCCTTTATCTCGTTGATTTCCATGGGCGGGATCGCGTTGGGCGTGATGACCCTGATTACGGTTTTGAGCGTGATGAACGGTTTTGAGCAGGAGCTGCGCGAACGCATTCTGGGGATGATTTCCCACGCCACCATCGAAGGTTACGAGCGTCGCCTGACGGATTGGCAGGA
>CALEIM010000146.1 GCA_937876395.1 uncultured Wenzhouxiangella sp.
CGTCGCGAGACCGTCTACCTCGGCAGGTACGGACGTGACGGCATTTCGCTCGCACGGGCTCGCGAACTCTGCCTGGACGCCAAACGCGCAGTCCGAGAGGGCCGCTCACCCGCAATTGAAAAACAGCGCGAGAAGCGCCGCCTGAAAGAGGCTAAGAGCTTCGGTCAGTTCGGCGAGAAGTGGCTGGACAAGGCTCCGATGGCGGACAGTACCAGAGCGATGCGGCGCTCGATCTTCGATCGAGAATTGCTGCCCGTCTGGCGCAACCGGCTGCTGCGCGAAATCACCCCAGATGATCTGAGAGCTCTCTGCGCCAAGGTCGTCGATCGCGGTGCGCCTGCAACGGCCATCCACGTCCGCGACATCCGCGATCCAGCCCGCGAGATCGGCGGCCGATGCGACACCATCGACACTCGCGGGCGGCCGTGGCCCGCGCCCTGATCAATCGCCCGGCCTGCGTGCTTGGCGATGAGCCGACCGGCAATCTTGACGAAGCCAACGCCGCCCAGATTCACGCCCTGATGCTCGAACTCAATCGCGAGCTGGGCACCAGCGTCGTGCTGGTTACCCACGATCCCGATCTTGCCCGGCGCGCTGACCGGCGCCTGGAAATGACCGGCGGGCGACTGGTCGCACTGGACTGAAACATGCGTGCAATCGGCGGTCTGCAAGCCCTGCTTGCCTTTTCCGCCGGTTGCCTGACCGCGCCCTGGTTATCTGTGCTGCCGCATCCGGCGCTGCTGGTGGTGATGGCCGCCCTGGCCGGGGTCGCGCTAGCCTTTCGCAGCCTTCAGCTTCCGGCCCTGGTGCTGTTCGGGATGGTCTGGTTTCTGGCCCACGCCCATCTGCAGATGGACCGGCAGTGGCCGGCCGAGCGCGCCGGTGAACAGCTCACCGTAAGCGGCAGGATTGTTGATCTGCCCCGGCTCAGCGGCCGCAGTACGCGCTTTGTGTTTGAAATCGATGCAGGTCGCGAGCAGAACTTGCCGCGCCGCGTGCTGGTGAGCTGGTTCTGGCCTTCCGCACATCTGCAGCCCGGCAGCCGCTGGCAAATGGAACTTGCCCTGAATCCGCCGAACGGGCGGCGCAATCCGGACGGCTTTGACTACCAGCGCTGGCTGCTGGTCAATCGCATTGATGCGACCGGCAGCGTGCGCGGTCAGCCTGTGCTGCTCGAAGACCACGGCCTGCGCCGCTGGGCGGATCGGCAGCGTCAATATCTGTCTGCCGTCATGCAGTCCGAGTCGACCAGCCTGGAAGCAGCAGCGCTCAGGCGCGCGTTGGGTGTGGCCGACCGCGCGGGAATCGAGCCGGAGCTGGCCGATCTTTTGCGCCAGACGGGCACCGCCCATCTGCTGGCCATTTCCGGTCTGCACGTCGGCATGGTGGCGGTTCTCGTCGGCGCTCTGGCAGGCTGGCTGGCCGCGCCGCTGGCGCTGATGTTCCGGCGCCTGGACCGGCGCCGTCTGGCCATTCTTGCCGGTCTGGCAGCAGCGGTTTTCTATTGTGGGCTGGCCGGTTTCACGGTACCCACCCAGCGCGCTCTGATCATGCTTGCCGTGGTTGCGCTGGCCCTGCTGCTCAGGCGGACCATCGCGCCGGGCCACGCCCTGGCACTGGCTCTGACTGCCGTGCTGATTCTTCAGCCCCTAGCCCCGCTGTCGAGCGGATTCTGGCTGTCGTTCGGGGCAGTGGCCGTGCTGGTGTGGTGCATGGCATGGCGACCGGGCGGCGAAGGCTGGCTGTTGGGTCTGGTTCGGGCGCAGCTGGTGATCATGGTCGGGCTGCTGCCGCTGGGAGCCGGGCTGTTTGCCCAATGGGTGCCCGCGGCGATGCCGGCCAACCTGCTTGCCATTCCGCTGGTCGGTTTCGTCATCTTGCCGGCCCTGCTGGTGGATATGCTGACCATTCTGCTCGGCCTGCCGGCCAGCGGGGTCGGGGCAGTAGCGGATTTCGGCATAGAGCTGATGCTGGCCGGCCTGAGCTGGCTGCACGGCTTTGACGGAGCGTTTGTGCCGATGGTGCCCGGCCCGGCCCTGGCTCTGCTGCCGGCCGGTATCGGTGCCATCTGGCTGATCGGTCCACCCGGCTGGCCGGCGCGCTGGCTGGGTGCGGTGCTGATGCTGCCGTTGCTGCTGCCGGTGCTGGACCGGGCCGATGCTCATACTCTTGAGGTGCATTTTCTTGACGTCGGCAACGGCCTGGCCGTGCTGATGGCCAGCAATGGTTCCGCCGTGCTGTACGATTCCGGACCCGGCGACGGCGAGGGCGCTGATCTGCTTGGCCGGCTACTGCCGACCCTGCTGGCGCGCTCCGGAACCCGGCTGGAGCGGGCGATCATTTCCCATCAGCAGCGTGACCATGCCGGCGGTCTGGGCTCGATTCCTGACGGGGTGCCGGTTCACTCACCGCTGGGTACGACCGGTGAACGGTGTCTGGCCGGGCAGCGCTGGCGGTACGGCCAGTATGATTTTCATATTCTGCATCCTTCGCCCGGGCTACCGGATCTGGGCGCCAATTCATCGTGCGTGCTGAAGGTCAGCGGGCCGGGCGGCAGCCTGCTGCTCAGCGGCGGCATCGACTCGGCGGTCGAGGCGCGTTTACTGCTGGAGGGGGAAGCCCTGCCGGTTGACGTTTTGCAGCTCGCGGCCGGCGGTCATCGCAGAGCCTCTTCAGCGGAGTTTCTGCGCGCCAGCGAAGCCCGGCTTGCGCTGATCTCGACGGCGCAATTCGAACGCTCGGGGCGGCCACATCCGGAGCCTGTTGCGGCTTTGCAGCAGGCCGGAATTGCCTGGCTGTCAACCGGGGACTGCGGCGCAATCCGTTTGCGCATGAGCCCCGGCCATGAGCCTGAAGTCAGCTCTGTGCTGGGTCACAGCCTGCGTTTTTGGCATCCCCACACTGACTGTCCCTGATTTGTTGACCTGACCGAATCAGTTACAAGGCGCGGCTAAGCCGCGACGTCGTCGGGCAAACCCGTTATCATGCGCCCTTGATCGCAACCGGCTTGAGTACGGTCACGAAAATGCTGGAAATTGTTATTGCCGGCGGCTGGCTGATGCTGCCCATTCTGCTTTGCTCGATTATGGCCGCGGCCATAATCATCGAGCGCCTGGTCAAGCTGCGGCGCAAATATGTGGCGCCGGCCGGCGTGCTTGAACGCGTGCGCCAGTGGGCCACCCAGCGCGAGCTGGATCGGCAGCACATCGAGCAGCTTCGGCGCAGTTCCGCGCTCGGCCGTGTGCTGGCCGCCGCTTTGTCCAATCGCCACCGCGAGCGTCTGATCATCAAGGACGCCGTCGAGGACACCGGGCGCCATGTGGTCCACGAGCTGGAGCGTTTCTTGAACACTCTTGGCACCATTGCCGGTGTTTCGCCGTTGCTCGGGCTGCTGGGTACCGTGATCGGCATGATCGAGGTGTTTTCTGCAATCATGGTGCACGGGGTTGGTGATCCCAACCTGCTCGCCGGCGGCATTTCCCAGGCGCTGATCACCACGGCCGCCGGGCTGACTGTGGCCATTCCCAGCTATTTCTTCTATCGCTATTTCCGCGGTCTGGTGCGCGCCTATGTGATCGAGATGGAGCAGCAGGCTTTCGAGCTGCTGCAGGCCATCGAGCACAGGCGTCAGAGCACTAGTCTGGCCTGAGCCCTGCCATGAATCTGCAGCCCGAAGATCACGAAGATCTGGAGATCAATCTGACGCCGCTGATCGATGTGGTATTTCTGCTGCTGATTTTTTTCATGGTCTCGACCAGCTTTGAACGCCCATCCGTACTGCGCATTGATCTGCCCGAGGCGAGCACGTCAGAAACAGAAAACCTGCCAACGGTCGTGGAGTTCATCGTGAGCGAGGACGGGCGGTTGTTTGTGGGCGACGATGAACTGGTTGATCAGCGTCAGGCTACGGTGCAGGCGGCGCTGGCTGAGCGCTTCCGGCAGACGCCCGATGCGGTGCTGGTCGTGCGCGCCGACGGTGAGGCACCCCATCGGCTGGTCGTTCGGGTGCTCGATTCGGCAGCCGCCGAAGGCATCCGCCGGGTCAGTATCGCCACGGTCGAGGGCGAGGGTCCGTGACCTCAACTTCTTCGGGCATGACCGGCCGCCAGGTGTACCAGCGCCTGCTCGGCATGGTGCTGCGCCATCGCCTGATCTTCGGTCTGGCGCTGCTGGCGGTGGCCATTGATGCGGCCGGGCAGGGCCTGTTTTTCTACCTGCTGCGCCCGCTGATTGACGACACCATCGCCAATCCTGAGCCGGTCTTCAACTACGTGCTTCCGGCCCTGGTCTTTCTTGCCCTGAGCCTGCGTGTGGTGGGCAATTTCGGCGGTGAATTCGGCATGCAGTGGGTCGGCCGCAAGCTGATTGCCGATCTGCGCAACGCACTGTTTGACCGCTATCTCGAACTGCCGGCCGCGTATTTTGATCGCGAATCTTCCGGTCAGATGATTTCGCGGGTGACCTACAACACCGAGCAGGTGGCCGAGGCCGCGACCAAGGCCCTGATCGGTATTTCACGCGACCTGCTGACCGTCATCGCGCTGTTTGGCGTCATGCTGATCCAGTCCTGGCGATTGACCGTTTCGCTGCTGCTGCTGCTGCCGGTTGTCGGCCTCATCGGCTACATTATCAGCCGCCATTTCCGGCGCATCTCGACCCATATTCAGGATTCAATGGGGGACGTAACCCACATCACTGAAGAAGCGGTCAATGGCCACCTGGTGATCAAGGTGTTTGGTGGTCAGGAGCATGAAAAACGCAAGTTCCACGGTATCAATGAAAGCAATCGACGCCTGCATCTGCGTCTGGTCGGAACCCAGCTCTTGTCGTCTTCGCTGGTCCAGCTCGCCGCCGGCGTTGCGCTGGTCGTGTTGCTGGTTGTGGCGGCCAGTGAGCTGATGGGTGATACGGTCACAGCCGGTATTTTCATGTCGGTGCTGGCCGCGCTGGCAGCGACCATTCCACCGCTCAAGCGTCTGACCAAGATGCACGTGGTCATCGAGCGCGGTGTAGCTGCGGCCGAAAGCATTTTCAGCGTCATCGACACGCCCGGCGAGCCCGATGAAGGCTCGCGTGAGCCGGAGCGGGTGATCGGGGATATTCGTTTTCAGCAGGTGTCGTTCTGCTATCCGGAGGCCAGCGAGTCGGCCCTGATCGATCTTGATCTGCACATTCCGGCCGGCAAGGTTACCGCCCTGGTCGGACGTTCAGGCTCTGGCAAGAGCACGGTGGTCAAACTGCTGCCGCGTTTTTATCAGGCAAGCGCCGGGCGTATTCTCGTTGACGATATCAACGTGCATGACTTTCGCTTAGCCGCCCTGCGCAGCCAGATTTCCATGGTCAGCCAGGACGTGGTGCTGTTCAACGATACCGTTGGGGCCAACATTGCTTACGGCACTCTGGCGGGGGCGAGCCGCGAGCAGGTTGAAAAGGCCGCGCACGCCGCCCATGCCATGGAGTTTATCGAGCGTTTGCCGATGGGCCTGGACACCCCGATCGGCGAAGACGGCGCGCTGCTGTCCGGCGGCCAGCGCCAGCGCATCGCCATCGCCCGGGCGGTGCTCAAGGATGCCCCGATTCTGATTCTTGATGAGGCGACCTCCGCGCTGGATGCCGAATCCGAACAGGTTGTTCAGGATGCGCTCGATGTACTGATGGAAAACCGGACCACGCTGGTGATTGCCCATCGACTGGCGACGGTAAAAAAAGCCGACCAGGTGGTCGTGCTCGACCGGGGCAGGGTGGTGGAATCGGGGACTCATGCCGAACTGCTGGAGCGCGAGGACGGGCTGTATCGCTACCTGCACCGGCTCCAGCTCGCCAGTAGCTGAGTGGAATATCATGAGGGCAAACCTTGAGCGCGCTCTGAACCGGGTGTGGTATCGGCCACAGCGGCCGCCGGCCGGCCTGCGTGCGCTGGTTCCGCTCTATCGCCTGATCGCCGCGCGCCGCTGGCGGCAATCGCCGGAACGGCCCGAGCGGCCCGTTATTGTCGTCGGCAATATCACTGTTGGTGGCAGCGGCAAGACTCCGCTGGTGCTCGCCCTGGCGCGGCTGCTGGCTGACGCCGGCTTCAGCCCGGCGATCATCAGCCGTGGCTATGGGGGAGCCGTTCATCGTCTACCGTCCCAGGTCAGGCCGACCAGCGATCCGCGCCGCTTTGGCGATGAGCCTGTACTGCTGGCCCGCCGCGCCGCCTGTCCGGTCTGGGTCTGCCGTGATCGGCGCGCCGCACTCGATGCGGCCTGGCAGGGTGGGGCCAAGGTGGTGCTGGCTGACGACGGGCTGCAGCAGCCGCGCCTGCCGCGCAGCTACGAGATTTGCGTCATCGACGGGCTGCGCGGTCTGGGTAACGGCCACCTGCTCCCGGCCGGCCCGCTCCGACAGCCTGCCGAACGCCTTGCCCGGGTGGACCAGGTGATGGTCAAGCTTTCCGACCAGGGCGATACCCCGGTCGAGCGCGGGCTGGGGTTTTCGGTTGTGGCCGGCAAACCCTGGTGTCTGAACGAGGGCAGGGCAGGCGCCACTCCGCCGCAGGATTCGATCTTTGACGCAGTCTGCGCAATCGGCAATCCGGACAGCTTTTTTGCCCTGCTCAAGTCCGCCGGCTATCGTTTCAGGCCGAATGCCTTTCCCGATCACCACCGTTTCAGCGCGGCTGATCTGTCCGGCCTGGCCGGCCCGCTGATCGTGACCGAGAAAGATGCAGTGAAACTTGAGCGTCTGACCGGCTTGCCGGAAACCTGGGTGCTGCCAATCGAGGCCGAGTTGCCCGAGGTGGTGCGTCAATCGGTGCTTGGGCATGTGCGAGAATTCCCGCGATGACCACTCCATTTCACGTTCTGATTCCGGCTCGTCTGGCCTAACAACGCCTGGCGCGCAAGCCGCTCGCCGACCTGGCCGGGCGGCCACTGATCGTACGCGTTTGCGAGCGCGCCAGCTCCGCCGGTGCACTGAGCGTGCATGTGGCCACCGACAGCGAGGAGATTGCCGCGGCCGTAAAAGCGGCCGGCCATGCCGCGGTCATGACCGGAACCGGGCATCGTTCCGGCACCGACCGACTGGCAGAAGCGGTCCGGATCCTTGGCCTGGGTGCCGACGATATCGTTGTCAACCTGCAGGGTGATGAGCCGGAAATGCCGGCCGCCTGTCTGCTTCAGGTGGCGGCGCTGCTCAATGCCGAACCCACGGCGCAGATGGCCACGCTCTACCGCGCGATTGGCAGTGAATCGGAGTGGCGCAATCCCAACGTGGTCAAATTGGTACTCGGCCAGCACCAACGGGCGCTGTATTTTTCGCGCAGCCCCATTCCGCACCTGCGCGACGGCGGCTGGCCCGAACACGAGGCGCGTGCTCACATCGGTCTGTACGCCTATCGCGCCGGCGCGCTTGAGCGCTGGCGCGGGCTTGCCCCGGCGGAACTTGAACACCTCGAATCCCTCGAACAGTTAC
>CALEIM010000147.1 GCA_937876395.1 uncultured Wenzhouxiangella sp.
TGGCTCCCAGACCGAGCCGGGGCCAGCTACGCGTTCGTTTTTCTGCACATAGGGCGTAAAGCGGGAGTCCTGTTCACTCAGTGCCGCACTCAGCTCCTCGCGGATCGTGTCGGTCATCGCCTCCACTTCTTCCACCCAGGGGAACATGCTGCGCGGGTAAAAATCCTTGACCGGCAGACCAGGAAAAAACATGAAGCTTGGCTTGGGCTGCTTGGGTTTGCTGCGCCCGCGCGTGATCTCGTAGCATTCCAGGGCGCGGTCGCGTTCTTCACTGTCCAGAGCGGCGAGGCTCGCGTCCATGCGCTGGCCGAGCAGGGCTTCGAGCTCGCGATCTTCTTCGGCGACCGCCTGGCGCGCACGCTGTACGCGCTCATTGAACCCCGGCGGCAGGGCCTGGTCGCTGGGTATGGCCTGCAGCGCCTCACGAAACTCACGGCAGGCATCACGGTTCTGTCCGAGATCCTGAAGTGCTTCGGCAAGATCAAACCGTGCCGGCAGAAAAGAGGCGTCCAGCGCAAGTGCCGAGCGCAGCGCAGACACGGCGGTTTCGAGCTGGCCGGACATTCGATGCACGCTGCCGCGAACGGCATGGGCCAGAGCGGTTTGTGGCTCGCCCCGCGCGGCGCGGTCGGCCAGTGCGGCGGCCTCGTTGAGATCACCCTGCGCCTGGGCACGCAGCGCCAGGTGGGTCAGAGCCCGCGACTGGTCAGGCACCTTGGCGAGCACTCTGCGGAAAATCTCCGCGGCTTTGTTGCTCTGACCGCTGCGAAGCAGGCTTTCGGCCTGATCCAGATCGGCGCGGGTCTGTTCAGACATCAAATATAACCTCGCTCAGCAGCTCCACAGATGAGATGAATTGTAAGCGTTTTTCCAATTCCAGACCTGATCACCCAGGAATTACAGCCATGCCGAGCCTGGTAAAGCCATCGAACCCGCAGATTGCACATCTGCGGTTCCAGTCATCGCAACTCCACTGCACAGTCAACCCGGACGAATGGCCGCCATGTACAATTTGTCGATTCGAGACAAATCCCGCGATTACCGACTGCACTGACCGACTGAATGATGATTTCCAGCGAAAACCTGCTACTCGTGCTGGTGCTGTTGCCTTTTGTCGGCAGCGCGATCGCGGCCACGCTGCCGGCCAATGCGCGCAATGCCGAGGCCTGGCTGGCCGGATCGATCGCCGCGATCATGTTCATCATTGCCGCCGGGCTGTATTCGGTGATTGGCGACGGCAGCGTGCTGCGCCGCGAAATGGAGTGGCTGCCGGAACTCGGCCTGAACGCCACCTTGCGCATGGACGGCTTTTCGTGGCTGTTTTCGATGCTGATCACCGGCATCGGGTTTCTGGTCGTGCTGTATGCACGCTACTACATGTCGCCAAAGGATCCGGTGCCGCGGTTCTTCTCGTTTTTGCTGGCGTTCATGGGCTCGATGCAGGGTATCGTGATTTCCGGCAACCTGATTCTGCTGTCTTTTTTCTGGGAACTGACCAGCATCACCTCGTTTTTGCTGATCGGCTACTGGCACCACAACCTGGCAGCCAGAGACGGTGCGCGCATGGCGCTGCTGGTCACGGGCACGGGCGGGCTGTGCCTGCTGGTCGGGTTGATCATCATCGGCCACATTGTCGGCAGCTATGATCTCGACGTGGTGCTCGCCTCCGGTGATCTGATTCGCGAACATCATCTTTACCTGCCGGCGCTGCTTCTGATCCTGCTCGGTGCGTTCACCAAAAGCGCCCAGTTCCCCTTCCATTTCTGGCTGCCCAATGCGATGGTGGCGCCGACTCCGGTGTCGGCCTACCTGCATTCCGCCACGATGGTCAAGGCCGGGGTGTATTTGCTGGTGCTGCTGTGGCCGGTGATGTCGGGAACCAGAGAATGGTTTTTCCTGGTCGGCATCGCCGGCATGAGCACCCTGCTGATCGGCGCCTATTACGCGATCTTTCAACATGATCTCAAGGGCCTGCTGGCCTATTCGACGATCAGCCATCTGGGTCTGATTACCACGCTGCTGAGCCTGGGCAGCCCGCTGGCGGCTGTGGCTGCAATTTTTCATATTCTCAACCACGCGACCTTCAAGGCCTCGCTGTTCATGGCCGCCGGCATCATCGACCATGAAAGCGGCACGCGCGACATGCGCCGGCTCAGCGGCCTGTATTCCTATCTGCCGATTACGGCCACCCTGGCCCTGGTCGCCAGCGCCGCGATGGCGGGTGTGCCGCTGCTCAACGGCTTTTTGTCCAAGGAAATGTTCCTGGCCGAAACCTTGACCGTGCACAATGACTCCCTGCTCGACGGCGTATTGCCCTATGTGGCCACGATCGCGAGCCTGTTCGCGGTAACTTACTCGGTCAAGTTCATGCATTCGGTGTTCTTTGGCCCACCACCGGTTGATCTTCCCAGACACCCGCAGGAGCCGCCGCGCTGGATGCGCTGGCCGGTCGAACTGCTGGTACTGGTCTGTCTGCTCATCGGCATTTTCCCGAGTCTGGCCGTAGGCCCCTTTCTGCACGTTGCCGTTGAAGCGGTGCTCGGTGTCCAGACTCCGGTTTACAGCCTGGCGCTGTGGCACGGCATCAGCCTGCCGATGATCATGAGCTTTATCGCCCTGATCGGTGGCGTGCTGCTCTACCTGGCCCTGCGCAACTACCTGGCGCGCAGCGAAGACGGCCCGCCAATCCTGCGCCGGATCAACGAGCAGCAGCTCTTCAAGGACATGCTGGTCACACTGTCGTGGCGCTGGGCGCGTGGCATCGAAAAGTTCCTCGGCACCGAGCGTTTGCAAACCCAGCTGCGCATCCTCATCATCATGGCGATTGTCGCCACGTTCTGGCCGCTGTTGCGCAGCAATTTCACCCCGACCATGCCCAGCCTGGCGGGGCTTGATCCGGCCTTTGCGGCCATCTGGATCATCGGCATGGCCTGTGCGATCAGCGCCGCACAGCAGGCCAAGTATCACCGCCTGGCGGCGCTGATCCTGATGGGCGGGGCGGGCCTGATGACCTGCATCACCTTTGTCTGGCTGTCCGCGCCGGATCTCGGCATCACCCAGCTACTGGTCGAGATTGTCACCACCGTACTGATTCTGCTTGGCCTGCGCTGGCTGCCGAAACGCAACCTGGACATCGCCCATGGCACACCGCCAACCGCCCGCCTGCGCAGATACCGCGACTTTTCTCTGGCGGTGATCTTTGGCGGCGGCATCGCACTGATCGCCTACACCGTCATGAGCAGCCCGTCGCTCGACACCATCGGCGATTTTTTCCTCACCCGCTCATATTCTGAAGGCGGCGGCACCAACGTGGTCAACGTCATCCTGGTCGATTTTCGTGGCTTTGATACGCTCGGCGAGATCACTGTGCTGGGCATCGTCGCGCTGAGCGTTTATGCTCTGCTGCGCCGCTTCCGCCCGGCCCCCGACAGCGTCGCCCCGCCCCAACAGCAGCACGTGCAAAATGTGTACGACGACCAGCATCCCGATCGCGAGGTCGGCGAGACGATCCGCGACTACCTGATGGTGCCCTCGGTAATCATGCAGTGGCTGTTTCCGGTCATCATTACCCTGGCCGCCTACCTGTTTTTCCGCGGCCATGATCTGCCCGGCGGTGGCTTTGCGGCGGGCATCGCGATGGCGATCGGCTTCTTGCTACAGTACCTGTCGGGCGGTACGCGCTGGGTCGAAGAACGGCTGCGGGTTGCGCCGCTGCGCTGGATCGGTTTGGGCCTGCTGGTCAGCGTGCTGACCGGCGCCGGCGCCTGGCTGTTCGGTTACCCCTTCCTGACTTCCTGGTACCAGTATCTGGACCTGCCACTGATCGGAAAGGTGCCGGTGACATCGGCGCTGGTGTTTGATCTGGGCGTGTTCCTGTTGGTGGTTGGCGCCACGGTGCTGATTCAGATCGCCCTGGCCCACCAGTCAATCCGGGGCCATCGCGTGCGCGCCGTCGAGGCAGCCCGGGTGGAAGAACTCGAGTTGCCAGAGGAGGCCGGCTGATGGAGCTGATTCTTTCATTGGCTATCGGCGTGCTGGCCGGTTCGGGCGTGTGGCTGCTGTTGCGCCCGCGAACCTATCAGGTGATTGTCGGCCTGGCCCTGATGTCCTACGCTGTCAACCTGTTTATTTTCAGCATGGGCCGTCTGATGAACAATGCGCCACCGGTGGTTGAGGCGGGCGTTGAAATTGATCCTTCGCTGTACACCGACCCGGTTCCCCAAGCCCTGGTCCTGACCGCCATCGTGATCAGCTTTGCCACCACCGCGCTGTTTCTGGTGGTACTGCTGGCCGCACGTGGCCTGACCGGCACAGACCACGTCGACGGCAAGGAGCCCGACCAGTGATGGCCTGGACCGAGCATCTGATCATTGCTCCGATCGTGCTGCCACTGTTGGTTGCGGCCATTCTGCTGTTTGTGGATGACACGCGGCGGTATCTGAGAATCACCATTGCCGGTCTGACCGCCGTGGTCCTGCTGGTCATTGCCATCGCGCTGCTCTACAGCACTCACGCTGCGACCGAGCCGAGCACGGCAGTTTACCTGCTTGGCAACTGGCCACCGCCGTTTGCCATTGTCCTGGTCCTGGATCGCCTGTCGGCCCTGATGGTGGCGCTGACCGCCGTGCTGTCGGTGCCGATCATTTTGTTTTCAGCGGCTCGCTGGCACCTCAAGGGCAGCCACTATTACCCGCTGTTGCTGCTGATGCTGATGGGCATCAACGGGGCGTTTCTGACCGGCGACCTGTTCAATCTGTTCGTCTTTTTCGAGGTCATGCTGGCCGCCTCCTACGGCCTGGCCCTGCATGGCTCGGGCCCGCGGCGAGTGCGCGCCGGCCTGCACTATATCGCCGTCAATCTGGTCGCCTCGCTGATGTTTCTGATCGGTGTTGCGATCATTTACGGCGTCACCGGAACGCTCAATATGGCCGACCTGGCCGTGCGCATTCCGGAGGTGGCCGCAGCCGACCAGGCGCTGCTCCAGGTCGGTGCGGGAATTCTTGGCCTGGCCTTTCTGGTCAAGGCCGGCATGTGGCCGCTGAGCTTCTGGCTTCCCATGACCTATTCGGCAGCGGCCGCTCCGGTGGCAGCAGTGTTTGCCGTGCTGAGCAAGGTCGGCGCCTATATTCTGCTGCGTCTGTCGCTGCTGTTTTTTGGTGAAGAAGCCGGGGAACTTGCCGGCTTCGGCTCCAGCGTTCTGCTGTTTGGCGGCCTGGCAACCATCGCGTTTGGCGGTATCGGCGTACTCGCATCCCAGAGATTGGGCCGAATGGCGGGCTACTCGGTACTGGTTTCATCGGGCACGCTGCTGGCGGCCTTCGGACTGGTCAGTGCTGATGTAACGGCCGGCGCCCTGTTCTATATGGTCAGCTCGACACTCGCCATTGCCGCCCTGTTTCTGATCATCGAGCTGGCCGATCGCGGCAAGGATGCCGCCGACAACGTTCTGGCTGTGTCGATGGAAGTTTTTGTAGAAGGTGAGGAAGAAGAAGAGGATGCGGAGATTGGCGTGGCCATCCCCGGCACACTGGCCACGCTGGGCATAGCGTTTGCCGCCTGCGGGCTGCTCCTGGCCGGGCTCCCGCCGCTGTCGAGCTTCATTGCCAAGTTCGCCATGTTCTCGGCAATGATCAGTCCGACCGGCGCTGAACCGGCCGTCGAGCCGGAGCACGGCTCCGACGTCGCCCGGGGGCTGGCCACCATCACCTCTCGCGAGGGAGAGGAGTGGGTGCTCCGCGGCGCCAAGCGCTGGATCGGTGGCGCCGCGGACGCCCACTACCTCACCGTGGTCGCGCGTGGGGCCGAGGACGACGCTGCCAGGGCCTTCCTGG
>CALEIM010000148.1 GCA_937876395.1 uncultured Wenzhouxiangella sp.
CTTCCGGTTGAGCGGCGTAACCGAACACCAACGCCGCTACGAGGCACAGTGAGTTCTTTTCCATTCGTTGACATTCAAACCGTCGCCGCAGTCTTTGGCGATACGATGACCGAACGCGGTCGCGACTACGCTACCCAAGATCGAGTCCTCACCCTGAAATTCAACGAACGCGTACGCTATTCCGCCTTCGCTAAGTCCCTCTCGGTGGAAAGTCGGCTGCCACCCCGGCTGAACCGAGGAACGAGCCGACCGGGCCAGTATTTCTCCGTGACGGTCCAGTACGCGCCAGAGCAGATCATCACTCGGGCCGGTATCGGGCCGGGGCAGCAAGCTCATTGACTGGCTCAGCCTGACCGGCTGGCCCAGAGCCTGGAATTCACCGTTGGGGCCGCGCGTACCCGCCTGCAATCTGGCCGGCAGTTCACCGGACCACTTCACCGCCACCTGGGCAGTATCGCTGCCTTCGACTGCCGGCACTTCCATGACCGACAGTGCAGGCGTTGATGTGTTTTCGTCAATGGATGGATTGTGTTCAGCAGCCGCCAAAGCCGGCAGCAGGCAAAACAGCAATGCGATAACAATCGTGCGCAGAAACAGATGTGATTTCATTGGGTGTCCCTCCCTGTTTGATTGGC
Source organism: uncultured Wenzhouxiangella sp. (assembly GCA_937876395.1). Lineage (GTDB taxonomy): Bacteria > Pseudomonadota > Gammaproteobacteria > Xanthomonadales > Wenzhouxiangellaceae > Wenzhouxiangella. The sequence continues at coordinate 636 of CALEIM010000148.1, forward strand.
CCCATGTTTTTCGGCAGGCACACGCGATGGACCCGGCGCGTGTTTCCGGGCCAAGTATAGCGAGCCGAAGAGCGGGGCGCAGGGTGGACAAGGCAAAAGGAACTGGATGACATTGTCTCAGCCATTGTCCGGGTCAAAATATTGAAACCGCAGATTTCGCAGATGAACGCAGATTGTTGGTTTGGCGGATAAGGCCATAAAGCCTCTCGCAGATCTGTCAAACGGATAAGCGGTTATAATCGCCCATTACCTGGTAATACTCAAGAGGCATTCATCCATGACAACCACTTCAGTCACCAGCAAGGGCCAAGTCACCATTCCCAGGGAAATAAGACAAAAACTGGGCATTCGCCAGGGAACGCAGGTTGAATTCGTGCTGGTTCGAGGCCGGGCGGAACTGCGGGTTCATAGAATACCCGGCACGGCCCCGGAATCCGGGTTCGGGATGCTCAAACCCGACAAACCAGCCGTCCCAGCCGATTTCGACCCGGCCAGTCTGTTAAAACCATGATCGGACTCGATACCAATATTCTGGCGCGATACTACATTGACGATGCCGCCGACGCCAAAACCCTCCGCCAGCGTCAATCCGCCCGGAAACTGCTCGAATCCGGGCATCCGTTGAAAATCAGCAAAACCGTCATTCTCGAGCTTGAGTGGGTTTTGCGCGGCCACTATCGGTTCTCACGGCAGGAAGTTATTCGCGTTTTCATGCATCTTCTGAAGCTACCTCATGCGACCGTCGAATGCCGCGAAGAGGTCGAACTGGCAGTGGCAGGTATGCGTGACGGCCTCGACTTCGCCGATGCGCTTCACCACGCCGCCTACCGTGACTGTGAAGTCATGGCCTCTTTCGACCACCGGACTCTGGCCCGCAAAGCCAGCAAGCTCAACCTCGCACCGAGAATCAAGATTCCGACCACCTGATCTGGAATCCAGAACAGCTTGGCTTGAGGAAAAAGTTCCTTGAAATGTCCGAATGCGACGGCAACCGCCAAGACAGGCGTCATCGAAGAAGTATTGGCAAGAATCATTCCTCTGATTCGTGCAGATCAGTTTTTTACCGATCACCATCTTTAAGAAGGCCATGTCCGACACTGCCATGAACCCGGCATGGTCTGCACGTTCTGGCCGACGCCGCTTCGAGAAACGGCTTAACTCAGGCGTTAGGTGCCATGATTCAGAACCATATTGAAAATATGGGCTCTGTTGAATTCCAAGTGGGTTAAGCGTGCACATGCGGGTTGATAGCACGGAAGTCGAGTTTGCCTGCCAGCAGGAAGATCACCATCCGGGCAGTCCTCAGCCGTGTGTATCCCCGCGCTTTGCGCTTGGCGGCCTGGAACAACCCGTTGAGTGCTTCCAGGAAGCCATTGGTCTGACGGGTTTTCACCCAGGCAACGATGCCATCGAGATGTCGCCGGATCATCTTGGCGACGGCCTTCATAGCCTCGACCTTCGAGCGCATGACATTGGTGCACCACTGAAGCAGCATCCGACGAACGACGTTGACCTGTTTTCGTTGAAGGATCTGGCGCAACTGCTCCCGGTATTGCCAGGCCCGCGCCGTTCGCAAGGTCGTGAGTCGGCGGACCAATTCGTTCAGTTCTTGTCGAGCGCTCGGGTGGAGCGAGGTCGGTGCGCGAAGCAGCTTCCAGCGCATGCCTTTGAGCGCTGGATCGGCACGCTGCTCGACACGGCGCGTCCGATCGACGGCCTGCGAGGCTTGGGCAATGACGTGGAACTTGTCGAAGGTGATCTGGGCATTGGGCAGATGCTCGGTGACCCCGCGGATGAAGGCCGGCGACATGTCGATGCTGCACGACTCGATCTGCTCGGGATCGCCGCCTTGGGCTTTAAGCTCTTCGGCCAGCTGGCTCACGGTGTCGGCGTCTCGACCCTCGGTGACGAAGATGACGGCACGCGACTCGGCGTCGGCGGCCAGCATCAGGTAGTCGTGACCTCGGGCACGCGAGGTCTCGTCGATGGCCAGGCTGCGAACGCCCGAGAGGTCAGCCTGCTCGGTAGCCAGATCGACGTAGCGCTCGCAGATCGCCATGACGCGGTGCGGGCTCAAACCAACGATACGAGCAACAGCCCGAAACGGCATCTGCTGGGCCAGCATCAGCACCAGCGCCTCGAACAGCAGCGTGAACCCGGACAGCTTGCCGGCCCAATCGGGTTGGACCTGCCGCACCGAGCCGTCGGGCAGCTTGACCCGGGGCACGCGCACTTCCAGAAAGCACTCGTGCTGAAAGAAGTTGAGGTGTCGGTAGCGTTTGGTGACGGTGTCATGGACCGGATGTTCACCTTCAAAATCAGGGATCTGGAACCGGCTGCCCCGGCGGAAATCGACCTGGATCGTCAGGGTCCTGGCAGCCTCGTCGAATTCCAGGTCAGCAATAAACCACGGCGGCGTCACGCCAAGGGCGGCTTCGAAAATCTGGGCGCTCATCACTCCGGCTCCAATCAGGGTCCCGGAGGGATGATACCCACTCAAAATTCAACAGAGGCAAAATATGTTCCCTGGTGACAATCCGTGTCGTGTGGCGTGGCGTGGCGTGGCGACACGAGATTATGCGCGCTTGTACCTCATTTGTTGAATCTGGGCTGGCTGATCCAAAGTTCGTTAGCGAACTCACTGCTGGAAACGACCAAAAGTTTTGGTCGTCCTTATCAGAAGCCCTCATTGCTCAACGCCGGAGCGACAAGACGTTTCCATCACGTCCTAAGCCTGGCGTTGGCCCGGACTTTCTGGTTATGGATGGGGAGCGAAAGGTATGGGTTCCCCAGGTAATGTTTGGCGTGCTGTTTCTGCTACGACACCGATCACTGACCCGGCCTGGCCACGCTCCAGGCCCCGTGTCACACCTTACAATCGTCTCATAGAAATGAACGATAGCAGAACAATTAACAGCAACATTCCGAGCCACGAAAACACGGGCACCGGCAAAGCTTCGGTTTGGCGTGCAAATCGCAGTAAAGCCTCAGCGGTATTGTTGTCTGGATTCGGGTCATTCTGTCCACCAGCGCCGGCCATCACTTCCCAGCGAGCAAGCTGCTCTGTCAGAGAGGTTTCGGTGACAACAAAACTAAAGCTGCAAACAGCGGTCTCGTCAACGGCCAAATCATGAACGAGCCAAAAGGAAAAAATATCACCGGGTGGGGGATTGAAAGTAGGAGAGCCCTTGCATGGCCCATCAAGCAAGCCGACAAAATTCAAAGGTGGATAACTTATTCCCATCCCATCCGGGGTCATCCGTATCCGGAAACCAGCGCTACCGATATCCGGCCCATAATTAGTAATACTGATGCTAACCACACCTTCACTGCCAGGCGGCAAAACGCCTGCAGGCGTAACACTGACGGAAATATCGAGATCAACCGTGGCTTCACCCGCGTATAGGTGAAGGCCGGGTAAGGTCAGTAGCCCTAGCATCAACAAAAAACGCCTGGATTTCATTCGAAGCGATCCTGGAATATTTTGCACCCTGTTCGCTGCGCGACAGCGGGCCCGGTTACGGGGTTGAAGACTTTGCGAGAGGCTTTTGGCTTTGTCTGCAAAATCTGCGGTTTCAGAGCTTTTCAAGGCTGTGATCGGGCATAAGCGCCTGCAAATGCGGCCACAGCGCTTCGAGCATCAGCGGCTGGGCTTCGGCTGTTGGGTGGATGCCGTCGTCCTGGAGCATGCCCGGCTGATCGAAGATATCGTCAAGGAAAAATGGCAGCAGGGTGATTGCGTAACGCTCGGCCAGGCGCGTGAACACGGCCTCGAAACGCTCGATGAAGATCGGGCCCAGATTGGGCGGCAGACGAATCTGCATCAATGCCACTTCGGCGCCGGCGTGCTTGCTTTTTTCTATCAGAACCGCCAGATTCTCCTCGGTCTGCGCAGGCGAGAGGCCGCGCAGGCCATCGTTGCCGCCCAGGATGATCAGCACCAGCTCCGGTGCATGGCGTTCAAGCAAGGCGTCGATGCGGCTGACCGCGCCGGCGCTGGTCTCCCCGGAAATGCTCGCATTGATAAGCTCATGCTGGCCGCCCAGGCGCTCGCTCAGGAGTTCGACCCAGCCGGACGAGCGCGGAATGGCATACGCGTCTGAAAGGCTGTCGCCGACAATCATCAGCGGCGCCGCGACCGCGGGCAGGCAAATGATCGACCCGACCAACCAGACCGCGGCTGCGGCGAGACTTCTTTTCGACAAGATGCTGAACATGGATGCAACCACCGATACGATTCTGTCCGTCCGCGAACTGGGATTTGCCGTTGATGCTCCCGGCGGGCGGCTGGAAATTCTCAAGGATATCAGCCTCGACCTGAACGCCGGGGAAACGCTGGCCATCATCGGCACCTCGGGATCGGGCAAAACCACCCTGCTCGGCCTGCTCGCCGGACTGGACCGGCCCACGGCGGGCAGCGTTCGGCTGATGGGCAGCGATCTTGCCGCGCTGGATGAAAACGACCGCGCGCGCCTGCGCAAGCGTCACGTCGGTTTCGTGTTTCAGAGCTTCCATCTGCTGCCAAGTCTGACGGCCCTGGAAAATGTCATGCTGGCGCTTGAGATTGCCGGCCTTGACCGTCCGCGTGAACGGGCCGCCGATGCCCTTGATCAGGTCGGCCTGAGCCATCGCCTGGAACACTATCCGCGCCAGCTTTCCGGCGGCGAACAGCAGCGCGTGGCCATTGCCCGTGCCTTTGCCGGCGAGCCGG
>CALEIM010000149.1 GCA_937876395.1 uncultured Wenzhouxiangella sp.
CCGGCAGTGACGAGCCGGCCGAAGACGCGATCTTCTCCGACCGCTTCGAGGCCGCCTCAAGCGACGGCTGATCGACCACCCATAAAGCAATGCAAAGGGCCGCCCAATGGGCGGCCCTTTGCGTCCTTCTGTTGCTTCGCGCCTTTGCGATTCAAGACTTTGCACTTCCCGCTCTATACCTGAGGCACATACCTGATCAGGGACCTTTTTTCTTCGCCTTTTGCCTTCCCTACAAGGAATTGGCTGAGCTTCAGACGACTTTCCGTATCATGCTCGCCGGCAGTTCTACCCGCCGTTCCTGTTCGAGCAGCTTGAGCAGGACAATGACGCGGTCCTTGCCGCTTTTGGCCTGAAACACTGCGTGCAGGCCGGCCAGCGCGCCGTCGGTGATTTCAATCGGATCATTGGCTTTGATGGCCACCGCTTCGCTCATGTCAATAGAGCCGAAGGCGTCGTGGCGGCTGATCAACTGGCGAATGAATTCTTCCGGCACGGTCGGTACACGCTCACCGAAGCGAACCAGGCCGATCGCGCCGCGGGTCGAGCGGATGGTGCTCCAGTCTTCGCCGCGGGCGCGCAGATTGACGAACAGGTAACGCGGGAACATGGCGACGACCTTGACGCGCGAGCCCGCCGCCATACGCTGGCGGGTCCGGATACGTGGCAGGAAGACTTCAAAACCCTGATTTTCCAGGTGGGCTTCGGCGCGTGGTTCCTGTCCTGCGCGACAGAAAACTGCGCGCCACTGTCGCTGATGTTCTTCTGGACTGCTCACCGTTTACACGACCCTGGCTCGCTGGTGCCCGACAGCATACCGCACTGCCAGCCAGGCGATGCCAATACCGATGCAATCAGCCAGCCAGTCAGCCCAGCTTGCGCTGCGTCCGACCACCAGGATCTGCAGGATTTCAGTCAGGCCAGCAAACATGACCAGGCCGAGCACCGTCCACTGTGCCACCAGATCGCGGCGAAAGTGGAACAGCCAGAGGCCGAGCGCTGCAAAGCAGGCAAAGTGGACGATCCAGTCAGCGCCGGGCGTGGCGGCTGCCGCGCTGCCCACGGGCAGCCAGGGCTGAAACCAGGCCAATAGCTGCTGAATGGCGCTGGCCGGTGCGAGCAGGGCGGCCAGAACCGCAGCCAGCAGCGCGCGCCCCAGCCAGCACCACAGCGGCGCCAGCGGCGCGCTCAGCCACCAGCCGAGCAGGAAAATGCCCAGCCCGCTAGCGATAACAATCACGACATCAGGCACGCGATTTGATAATCTCTGGTAGTGACGAGAGGCGCTATCGTAGCGCAGTTGAACGGCTTGCTGGCGGGTTGACGCGACGGCTCGATCACCCTATGGTTGGCCTTCGGCGGTGGCGCCGCAGGGGGCTTGCCTGTGCGTCGCGTGCGCTGTGCCGCATCAGGAAAATCGCGGTGGAGCCAATAAGCATCAGGGGTTTTCAGGCGCGATCAGGAGTTTGCGATGCACGATACTCGTTTCATTCTGGCCATTTCGATGGCTCTGGCAGCAGGCTTGCTGTCTGGCCAGGCGTTGGCCGAAGCGCGCGCAGCCGAAATCGAGTGCGAGGCCAACGAGGAGTATTACCTGTGCGAGGCCAAAGCCGCCGGCCCGATCAGCAACTTTTCCTGGTCGGTCAGCGGTGAGCTGCGCATCAATCTTGCCTCCGGGCCGCTGGTCAGCGTTGGCTGTCCGCCCGGTGAATCTGGCACGCTGCATCTGGAAATGGACGGGCCCGATGGCAAGCGCGAAGCAAGCCTGCATCTCGACTGCGTACTCAGGTAGCCATTAGCCGCTGGCCGCACGCTTTGAAACGGCGTCTGCGCTCATGCCCAGGGCGCTTTCTACTGACGGCGCAAGCGGGGGCTGTTCGGTGCGGAGCCTGAGGCTGTGGAACATCTCGGCTTCCGGCAATACGACCAGCTTGACCTGCTGTTGCTCGCACCACCGGTCCAGCCGCTGCCGCTTGAGCGCATCCGGCTCGAAGGTGGCCCAGATCTGGTCGATGGCATGCACGGCTTGGATGGTATTGAGATCGCGCTCGGAGCCAAGTACGCGCCGGCCCTGGATTTCGCGGCCGCGCATATCACTGTCGCTGTCATCGATAAAGCCGATCACACCCGCGCCCGGAAAGCCCTGATGAATCAGGCTGGCCAGTGCGCCACCGCGGCGGCCGGCACCATAAATGGCGATTCTCACCCGACCTGAACTGGCCTGCCTGCTCTGCACACGATTGCGCCAGCGCTCGCGGTAATAGAGACGGCCGGCCAGCATGACGGTGAAAGTCAGCAGCGCGCCCAGCGGCAGAACCATGATGGACAGATTTCGATGGGCGAAATACATGGCCAGCACGGTAAAGAATGTATAGCCGATGGTGACCACAGAAAAAATGCGCACCGTACCGCTCAGTGAAAAATGCCGAACCGGCTGCCGGTAGCAGCCGGAAAATACCACCAGCGGCAAAATCAGCAGCGGCAGCAGCCACAGGCCAAGCTGGAACACCGCCTGGTGATCGCCGTAGGGCAAACCCTCAAAACGCAGCAGATTGGCCAACAGCCAGGCGCCGACGATTGCGCACAGGTCATAGCTCATGTGCAGGCCGCGCTGACGAATTATCCGCTTCCAGTTGATCGCCTCGGTCAGGCTGACCCAGACACCGCGCGCAATCCAGACAATGTCAGTGAACAGGTTGGCGTGGGCAAAGTAGGCGATGTCATTGCGCGCCTTGGCCGGAAATAGCTCGCTGCGGTAGAACTCGTCGGGGTCACGGTCGGGCGGATACATCTCCGACTCGTTGCGGTAGGCGACCTGGTTGGGCCCGAAAATACCCGGGCTGTAATCGTGAACTTTGGCCAGCTCGCCGGCGAACAGATCGGCAAAAGCCATGCTCTCGGGCCGCGGCCCGACAAAGGACATGTCAGCTTTGAGAATATTCCACAGCTGAGGCAACTCGTCGAACTTGCTGCGCTCAAGGAATCGCCCCAGACGCGTCATGCGCGCATCGTTGGCCACTGTCACACCCGAGCCGCGATTGCCCCAATTGCCGGGAAACTTGCGAAATTTGTGGATCAGGAACAGCTTGCCGTCCTTGCCCAAGCGCTGCTGCGAAAAGATGACCGGACCGGGTGAGTCAATCCGAATGGCCAAGGCGATCAGCGCCATCAGCGGCGCGGCTACCACGAGCCCGGAGATGGCCAGAACGATATCAAACAGTCTTTTCATTTTCCCGCCCTTCTTGTGTGGTCCTGATGCTGGTGGTGGCGGCCGGCGCGTCAAATTCCGCGCATCGGCATGCCGTCGCTGTCGGTCATTTCCTGGGCACGGCTGAAGTCTTCTGGTCGGCCGATATCCAGCCACTGGCCGTCGTGGCGATAGGCGTGTGACCGCTGCTGGTTGTCAAGCATCTGATACATCAGATCATCAAAGCCGAACGGCACTCCCTTGGGAATCAAATTGAGAATGTCCGGTTCCATGCAGTAGATACCCATGTTGACTGTGTACGACAGGGTCGGCTTTTCACGAAAATCTGTAATCCGCTGATCTTCGCCGGTCTCCAGCACACCCATGTCGACGTGGACGCGCTTCTGGGTTGTGCCGACGGTCAGCAGGCCGCCATGTGATTTATGGAAGTGAATGAAGGAGCGCAGGTTCATGTCGGTGATCAGATCACCGTTGAGCACCAGGAAAGTGTCGTCAAGATGTTCACGCACCAGATCAAGCGCTCCGACCGTCCCCAAAGGCTGGGTCTCTTCGCTGTAGGTGATGTGCATGTCCCAGCTCTGGCCGTCACCGCACAGAGCCTTGATCAGGTGCCCGAGGTAGCCGGTAGTGACCAGTACTTCGGAAATGCCATTGCGCCGCAGCCATTTGAGCAACAGCTCGATTACCGGCAACTCGCCGACCGGCATCAGCGGTTTTGGCAGGATCAGGGTGTAGGGGCGCAGTCGAGTGCCTTTCCCCCCGGCTTGAATAACGGCTTTCACGTTCTCTCCAGTCGGGCCCCACTCCCCACGGCACCCTTGATAGCCACCAAGCATAGCAGACGAAGGTGTGGCGCGACAGTATTTGTAACATTTCCTTTTCCGGCAGCTTTTCGGGCCTACATCTTCTGATCCAGATTGCGGCCCTTCTCCACGTGCCGAAATTCGGGGATGGTGGCCTCGAACAGGGCGACCAGCTCGGCCTTGGTCCAGTCGCGCTGAGCACGAATTCGCTCAATTTCATCGATAAAGTGCTCGAGATGGCCAAGGTCGAAATTGCCCAGATCCTTGATCACCCCGATTGATTCGAAGCGCTCCATATCAAGACGCTCGCGGCCGGTATGAAACTCTTCGAAATCCTTCTCGCCGGTGGTGTCCGATGGCGCGAACAAAACCGGCCACCTGCCGACTTTGATCAATTCGCGCGCTCGGGCGCGGGCCTCATCTTCGCTGCTGCACTCTTCGGCTGTAAAGCCGCGCATTTCCAGAAAACGTACGGCGATATCCGAAAAGCGGGTCAGGTGAAGCTGCTCGGAAAGTTTGGGAAAAAAGATGTCGCGGTTTTCGCCAAGCAGGGCCGAACACAGGCAGAGCTCGCCGGCTTCCCGAGCGGTAACGAAATAGCGTTTGACGTCGTTGGGCGCCGGTATCGGCTGCTGCTTCAGAAAGCGTTGGTTGAAGCTGTGCAATAGCGAGCCGTCGGAAAAGGCAACGTTGGCAAAGCGCGCCGTCGAGATCGGCAGGCCGGAGCTCTCACGCATCAGAAACATTTCCATGATGCGCTTGCTTGCGCCCATCATGTTGACCGGGTTGGTCGCCTTGTCAGTGGACACGCAAAAATACTTCTTTGCCCCAAACTGGCGCGCCTGAGCAATGGTGGCGATGGTGTTGAGGACATTGACCTCAATCATCCGCATCAGGGTAAAGGGGTCTTTTTCCGAACGCACATGTTTGAGCGCAGACAGGTTGAGCACGTAGTCATAGCCATCGCCAGCATTCAGCAGCGCGGCAAATTCCCGGCCGCCGCAGTCGATGGCAAAGGTGCGGAAATCGCCGGGGATATGGCCTAGTGTGGAGCGAATGTTGCGCACCAGCTCGGCCAGGTTGTTTTCTGACAGATCAACCACGTGCAGCAGGCGCGGACTGCGCCTGAAAATTTCGTGCACGACCGCCTGCCCGATTGAACCGGCGCCGCCAACGACCAGAAAGCGGCTGGCCGACACGCGCTCGGACAGCTCGGTTTCGTGTCTGTCGATGTCGTCGCTGAACAGCTCGGCATCGCGGCCGATCAGTTTGTAATGGTCCATGATGTTGGTTGTGTTGGCAGGACGGGAAAGCATAGTTGAAATCAGGTTCTGATCCGGCACGTTTTACGGGAAAGGCGCAAGGCGCAAGCTCAAACAACGCTTGGGCCTTCTTCTATCGCAGCAGCACTCCCAGATAAAACGCCAGCACAGTCTGACTGGCCGGGATATGCCAGCTGAAATCACCCATGGCCACCAGACACAGGGCGGCCAGGCCAGCGTAGAGTGCGATGCGCTCGGTGCTGAGCTGAACGCGGCGTGCCAGGCCGGTGATGACAATCGCAAGAATGACCGCACCGGTCAGGCCGGTTTCCACCAGCCACTGCAACAGGTCGTTGTGAGCATAGTCCCACCAGTCGGTGACCTGGCTGGGCTGAAAGGGTCGAAAGGCGGCTTCAAATCCGCCCAAACCGACGCCGTGCAGGTACCAGCGACCCGGAAACTCCTTGAGCATGATGGCGAATACGTCCAGGCGCATTCCTTCGCCCGGGGTGGCAATCAGGCGTTCGGCCAGGGGAGTGAGGCCATACCAGAGCGCGGCAACAAAGGCCCCGGCGGCGGCCAGGTAGACCGGCCAGGCCGACAGGCCGTGGAGCAGTCTCCGGTGCCGGGTCCACAGCACCAGCGCCAGCAGTATGCCGAAAATGCCGGCAGCGGCACCCAGACGAGAGCCGCTGGCCAGCATGGCCGTGCCGAGTATTGATCCGCACAGAACGCTGCCGGTTACTTTCAGTTCGCCGGGCAGCTTGCTCAATCCGGGTACCTCGCGCATGAACCAGATGCCCACCGCCAGCGGCCAGCAAAGGGCCAGATAGGCGCTGAACAGATTGCGGTTCGAGAAACTGCCGTGTACCCAGTCGGTGCCGTGTCGTTCCCAGATGCCGAAAATACTCTGCGCTCCGGTGGCATGGGCGAGCAGACCATAGATGGCCTGAAAAAGTGCTGCGGCAACGATGGCCAACAACACCCAAAGTCGCAGGCTGGTCGGCAGGCTGCGTCCCAGCCAGGCCACGGCAAACAGCGCGACAAAGGCCGCCCAGCCGCGCAGGCTGGCCGCGGGATCGGGTGACCAGTGGCGGGGTGCGAAATCCGGGTGCTGCCACAGGCTTTCAGGGTACGGGCCGAACAGATGTGCCAGCATGGTCGACGGCCAGACCTGCACCAGCACCAGCGCGCTCATCAGCGTGAACACCCACAGCCAGGCCCGACTCGGCAGGGTCAACTGGCCGGCCAGGGTCGGCACGCTCACCGCCGCCGTCGAAACGATGATCATTACCAGCAGCGAACTGCTCAATGTATACGGCGTTCGGTTGCCCAGCATCAGTGGCAGCAGCACAACCAGCGCGCACAGCAGCAGTGTAGTCACGCGCAGGCTCAGCGCCTGTTCGGAGGCAGGAAGCATGCGCCGACGCACGGCGTGCTCAGTACTGAATGCTGTGGATGCGAAACTGTTCATTGTCTTCATGTATCAGGTAGCGTACGTCGCGAGTTGCGCGTACCGAGCGGCGTTCGGCGTAATCGATCTGGAGATGAAATCGGCCCTCAACCTGCCAGCTTTCATCGCCCGGCGCGATCTGATGGATCTCGATGTTCAAGCGTCGTCGGACCGAAGTCTCAAACAGTTGCTGGTAGTTTCGCCGCAGCCACGACCGACCGTGATTGCCGTTCTCGCTGGGGTGGTCGGTGAAATGGCCGAGCAGCCCGTCGAGATGCCCGCGTTCGAAGGTTTCACGATAGCTTTCCAAAAGCCCGTTGATGCGCTTCAGGTTCTGGCTGTTTTCAGGACCTGCCGCTGCCGTGATCTGTGCATGATCCGACGCGGCCTGTTGCGGCTGATGGTTCACGGCTACCGCCGCTGTCACGCTGGCCTGCACAGGAGCAATGTCCAGAATATCGGGCAGGACAGGCTCGCTTCGTCCGGCCATTGACGGTTGCGCGCTCGGCTCAAGGTCAATCTCAGGGTCAGGAACTGATTCAGTCGGCGCGCTTGCGCGGGGCGGAAGCGGATCTTTGCCGACTACAGCCTCCAGCGGGATGGGCTCCGGGGCCGGGCGTTCGGTTTCGGGCCGGACCGCCAGCTCGGGCGAAAATTCAATGCTTGCGATCAGCTCGACCGCTGTCGGTGGCGATGGCTCAGGCTCAGGCTCAATCGGTTCAATGGGCTGAACTTCGGGCTCGGGATTCGCTTCGGCCTTTATGGGGCTGGGAGTTGATCGTGCAGTTTCAGGCTGGTTTGTCGCAGTGACCGGAGACGGAGCAAGCTGGCGATACGGCTGGTGGGTAAAATAGACCCAAATCACCGGCAGCAGGGCCAGTCCAGCCAAAGCCAGCAGCGCTTTGGCCTGCAAGTTACGGACCAGCCTCAGGCGCTGGATCAGCGCCGGGGCCAGCGGGATCAGCCGGGCAGAGCGCCGACCCCAGCTTTCCGGGCGGTTGACCGTCTGGCTTTTTGCAGGTTGCAAGGCCGTTGCAGCCGACGGTTGTTCACCGCGACGAAAGGCGCGCCAGGCGGCGTGGACAGCCTGGGAGCGCGGCGTCAGCCAGCCGCCGTCTTCGGGGTGATGGTCAGGGTGGAAGGCGGTCATCAGGCGCCGGAAGCGTGCCCTCCGCTCCTGCTCTTCAAGACCCGGTGCGACATGCGCCCGGACCAGCGAGAGCTGGCCTTGGTCAAAAAGCTGCGCATCGAGACGCAGCAGCACGCTGTGAGTCAGCTCCGGGCGCTCGCGCGGGCCGCCGACAAGCTCAATCAGCCGGCCTGCGCCCGCGCGGCTACTGCCGGACAGCCAGTTCAGAACGCAGTCCAGCTCCGCGGCGTTCAGCGCCTGCCAGTCACCGTCGGTCAGGCGCTCGGCGAGCTGTTCGGGCTTGAGTGCGGGCGTGCTCATGAATCCAGCTCGGCCGACGAATGGTCCGCCGCGTCAAGAGGCCGACTGTCGGCCGTTTCTATCGGCAGACTCTCGACTGTTTCGAGCGGCTTGAGCTCAAGTGCGGCCAGCCACAGGCTGCCGCTGATGTAGCGGTCGAAGGCGTCGGTATCGGCGCGCAAGACACGCAGGCTGAAAGTTTCCAGCTCCTGCCCAATGCCCAGATCAAGCGCAAAGGGTTGCCAGGCGAAGCTGGCCTGTGGAACTTCCACCGTCGCCGACCAGCGCGTCTGCCGGGTGCTGGCCTGTAGATAGGGCAGGGAGCGGGTGGTCAGCCCGTCCGCGCGCCACCAGCCGCTGAGCCGATAGCGACCGGGCTCGGGCACCGGAAAGCTGACCGCCAGGTGGCGAAAATTGACGTTCTCGCTGCCATCGAAACCAAGTTTCAGGGCATGCGCATCCGTATCCGGATTGGCGATACGTAGCCAGGGCCCGTCCGGCGCGGGCTCACGAGCAAGGGAGACGCCGGCCGGCATGCGGGTTCGCCAGTTGAAAACCGGCAGGGCCGCCAGTGTATGGTTGAAATGACCGGCCGGTATGCCGCCGGGCCGATAGTACGGATCGAGTTGCTGCCAAACGTTCATGACCTGGGCATGGTCACCGGCGCTGATGATTGTGGTCAGGTAGTCCTCAAGCACCTGCGATTCGGGGTTGCGCGGTGGTTCCAGTCGCTCCCAGACGGCGCGCGCCAAGGGCGCATCCTGTTGTCTGCGCGCATGGCGCATGGCCTCGATCAGGTAAGCCTCGCCCTTGGGCAGGACGCGGTCAATCAGCTCGGCGGGTGAATCGATCCAGCGTGCGCCGATGAACAGCGCCCGGCCGCTCATGTTGGGCCGGTCTTCCAGCCAGAGCTTGAGCTGATGCTCGGCCAGGTCGCGGTGCTCGGTGGCCAGGGCAATCATGGCTGCCTGCCACTGCACCGTGCCACTGCCAGCCTGGCTGCCGACGGCGGCGGCCAGATGGGCCATCAGCGTTTCCTGGGGCTGATTGCCGTGGCGGGCGATCGAGGCGCGCAGCAGCCAGGCGTGCGGATCAATCGGATAGCGCGACAGTTGACGTGCCAGAGTCTGGTCGGCGGCTTCCGGGTCGGCCCGCCAGTGCGATTGCAGGGCAGCGCTTAGTTCGCGTCCCGCCAGGCCGCCATGCACCGGAGAATTCAGCGCCTCGTGCAGGCTCGCTGCATCGCCGTACTGGATACTGCGCAGGCCCACGAATTCCGAAACCGCGATGCCACAGGCGGCCAGGGCCGCCGCGCCGAGAAGGATGCGCTGTATCCGGCCGCGGCGCCTATGGCCCGGTTCAGGAGGCCGACTGTTCCAGCCGCGGATCGGATTGTTCGCCGAGCTCATCGCTGCCTTCATAGTTGTAGTAATACGATGAATAATAGGCATACTCGGGGCTGTCAAGATCAACGCCGTTGAGAACCACGCCAAGCAATGGGGCCTTGACCTGGGCAAGCCGTTTGATGGACATGCGGAAGCTGTCCTTGCTGGTCCGGCCGGAGCGCGCCACCATGATGACGCCGTCGACCTGGCGTGAAAGGATCATCGAGTCGGCCAGGCCCAGGGTGGGAGGTGAGTCGAGAACCACGTGATCGAAGGCCCGCGTGCAGCTTTCGAGGATGCGCTGCAAACGCTGCGAGCTGAGCAGTTCGGCCGGGCTGGGCGTGGAGTTGCCCGAGGGCATGATGAACAGGTTTTCGACATGGCTTGCGTGAATGGCCGAATTGTCCTTGCCGGTATTCTGGGACAAGGCAATGCGATTGGTCAGCCCGGGTGCGCGGAAGCAGTTGAAGCTGCGGTGCACGCGCGGTTTGCGCAGATCGGCATCAATCAGCAGCACCCGCGAGCCGTTCTGGGCGAGCACGGTGGCCAGGTTGATCGCGGTGGTGGTCTTGCCTTCGGCGGTGCCGGCGCTGGTTACCATGAGGGTGCGTGGCATGCCTTCGGCGGTCGAAAACATCAGGCTGGTTCTGAGTGATCGGAAGGCTTCGGAGACGGCCGACTGCGGGTGGACCGCGCTGTAGTGGCTGACGGTGCGCTCTTCCTCCGCGGTGTTTTCCTTCGGCGTCGAGCTCTTTGCGGCTTTGGATCGGGAGCGGCTCTTGAGCTTGACCATTGGGATCATGCCGAGCACTGGCCGATCGACCAAACGTTCGATATCTTCAACGCGGCGAATCGAGCTGTCGAGAAACTCCAGCAGAAAAGCCAGTCCAAGCCCGGCCATCAGCCCCAAGGCCAGGGCTTTGGTCAGATTGCGCGAGATGTTCGGTTTGAAGGGCGATCCGGCCACCCGGGCGCGCTCGATAACCGAGATATTGTTCTCCTGCAGGCCGGCGGCTACGCCGATTTCCTTGAGACGCTGCAGCATGCCGTCATAGAGCTCTTCGCTGGCCTGAAATTCACGCCTCAGGATGTTGTACTGCACGCCCTGTTCGTTGAGCGAAAGGATGCGCGCTTCACGCTCGGCGATCGCATTTTCCAGCGCTTCGGCCTGGGTGGTCAGGCTGTCGTAACGTCCGAGCACATTGGTCAGGATGCGCTGCTTTTCAGCAACGATGTCTTCTTCCAGCATGGCAACGCGGTGCTGCGCTGCCTGCATCGCCGGATAGTCTTCGCGAAAGCGCTCGGCCAACTGTCCAAGCTCGTTGCTGGCGTCTTGAAGCTGGCGTCGCAGACCCGCCAGGGATTCGCTGTTGAGCACCGGGTCAAGGTGGTCGGTGCGGCCCTGATTGATGAGCGTGCGCCAGGTTTCAAGCTGGATCAGTTCGGCATGTATCTGGTCAAGCTCCTGGCTCAAGCGGTGCATGGATTCATTGGTCAGCTGGATGCGCTGATCGAGATCCGCGATATTGCGATTGCGGGCAAAGTCTGACAGCGCCTGGTCAGAGCGCTCCAGGGCGATACGCATCTCGGCCAGCTGGTTTTCGAGAAAGCCGCGCGCTTCGTCGCCGGCGTCATAGCGACGCTGCATGGAGGTCTTGATGTACTGTTCAACCACCGAATCGGCCATTTGCGCGGCAAACTGCGGATCAAAGGCGGTGACATGTATATTGACCAGCCGGGATTCGCGCACCGGCTCGACCTGGATGCGGCTTCTGAGGCGATTGGCCGCCGAACGCGCCGCGATCATCTCGCTGCGCTCGGGGTCCATGATCGCGCTGCCGGCAACGGAAGTGTTTGCGTCCGCGGCGAAGGCGCTGCGCACGGTCGACATCAGTGAACGCACTTCGCCGCTCAGGC
The DNA here is from genome assembly GCA_937876395.1 of uncultured Wenzhouxiangella sp. Taxonomy (GTDB): domain Bacteria; phylum Pseudomonadota; class Gammaproteobacteria; order Xanthomonadales; family Wenzhouxiangellaceae; genus Wenzhouxiangella. The sequence continues at coordinate 11,455 of CALEIM010000149.1, forward strand.
TGCGCTGATGCATCTGGCCGTTCAGTTCGGGATGGTGGGCCACCGATTCGGCATGAACCACTTCTTCGGCCAAAGCACGGCTGGTAAGAATGCGCTGCTGGGAATTCATGTACAGCGTTTCACCGCTCATGCCCACGTACTCGGGCTGAAAGTCGCGGATATTGAGAATCTGCAGGTTGGGGAGGATCTCGATGGTGGCCGTTGAGCGGTATTCGGGCACCATCAGCAGGCTGGTCATCAATGATGCCGTGAGCATGATGGCGACCACGCTGACCACGGTCCATTTGCGCTTGAGTACGACCGCCCACAGCTCATGCAGATCAATGGTTTCGCTGTCCTCCGCCTGGCCGTGGAGGATCGGGTCATAAACCGTCATCTGCTGGCCGCGGTCACTGACCGGCTGCAAATACGTCCCGCGATCCTTGTCGATTCGATCTGTCATCGGCTTGATAATTTACGCGGCTACAGTGGCCGAAATCCCAGCAGACGCAGCGGCGAGGCAATCTCCAGCAGCATCTGCAGGCCGGCTCGGACCGGTCCGGATTGAACAACCACGATATCGCCCCCGTTGAGTGTGATGTCCAGGGACGGGTCTTCCCGAATCTTCCAGTAGCTGGCCGGTGTCTGCTTCCACTCGCCGGTCTTGGGGTCGCGGCTGAGGACATAAATACTTGAGCGCGCGGCCTCGAAGCTCAGGCCGCCGGCCTCGACAATCGCCTTGAGCACCGTGGTATCGGCGCGCTGGCGATAAGAACCCGGCCGATTGACCGCGCCTTCAACATAGATATAGCCGCCGCGCGGCACGTTGACGATGGCTGAGTCACCGAGCACCAGGTTGTGTTCCGAGGCATGTTCCATCAGGTCTTCGATCTCAATGATCATCGAGCGGGTGCCGAGCTGGCCGGTTTCCGGGTCACGAATGCGATCGGTGAGATAAATCGTGCCGCCCGCCTCACTGCCCAGCCCGCCGCCCATGGCAATCGCTTCGAGCAGGGTGGTCTGACGGCTGACTGAATACACCTTCGGACTGGCCACCGCGCCGATCAGCGTGAACTGCTGACTGCGAAAATCGGTGACGTCAATCGATACATGCGGATTGCGCAGATAGTCTTCGTCATAGGCCCGGGCGATGGCTGTCTCGACCTCGGCAAGCGTCAGTCCTGAAATCGCTACCGGGCCGACCAGGGGCAACTGGACTTCACCGGCACCGTTGACCCGGTATTCGCCCGACAGCTCCTCAACGTCGAAGATGTTGACGCGCAGACGATCATCCGGGCCGACCCGATAGAGGCGCTCCCCTTGCAGGGTGACGGCCATGCTCATGAGCTGCTCGTTGAGACCGTCGACCATTTCACGAGCTTCGATCTGCTGCTGAAAGTCGTCAACGCTCATCCGCGTATCAGCTCCACCGCCGCCGGTGGCACAGCCGGCCAGTATTGAAGCCAGCGCGGCCAAAGCAAGCGCCACCCGAAACCGTGAGTGCAGGAAATAGATTCTGGTTGGGCTGGCGGGGGTCACGGTGCCTTCAGCCTCAGGGGCTGACCGGCCGCGGACAGACGGGGCAGACGGTTTCATCATCGAAGAAGATGTAGCCGGCGCCGCCGCCGATCAGGGCACCAATGGCGAGCGCCTGGCCGGCAGTCAGGCGCGAAATGAAGCCCAGCGCCTCTTCCTGACGCAGCCACCAGATGATGCACGGCAGAGATTGGCCTTCTTCCATTTCTTCAAGCTGTTCTTCGACTTCTTCCGGCAGCACGATTTCGCTGACGATGATTTCACTTTGGGTGAAAGTGACCTGCTCGCCGGGCTCGACCCGGCGGGTAAGCTGGCCGTCTGCGGTGCCGCCGTCGAGAATGCCGGACTGAACAATGATGTCGACTTCATCACTGTTGCGCGCATGCACCAGGCCGACTGCATTCAGTCCCAGGCAGGGTTCTAGCTGCCCGCTGGGGGCGGCGATATTGATGAAGCGTTCCTTGTTGACCACCAGTTCCGCCTCTTCGCCTTCGATGGCATACAGCAGCATGCCGTCATCCAGGTCGATGATGATGCGCTCATCCTCAACGCGCAGGCTGCCCTGCGTACCCTCAAGAAAGCCGAAGCTCTGACCACCGTCGAGCGTCAGAATGGCCGATCCGCTGCGCACCTCGATGCGGTCGCCGGAAAACCAGGTGTAGCTGGTGTTGTTGATGCGCACCATGCCGACCCCGTCGGGCTGACCGACCGACACGCTGCCGCGCACCTCCAGTTCGCCGATTGGAGCCTGCCCCTGGGCTGGAGCAACGAAAATGAGCCCGCAGACCGAGATTAACAGCGGTGCGAGCGGTCCGGGAAGTGTCCAGCGCATCTGGGTTATCCCCTTGGCGTGAGTGGATGGCCCCTTTGCAGGGATTCTGCAGCAGGACGGCTAGTGCGCGCCCGACCACACATTCCACCCGGACGGGTAATGTCCGGGATATTGCATACTTTGACATAGGTCAAGCCCGAACTGCAAGGGAATTCGTGCCCGGCTGTAGCTGCTCAATGATGGTTCAGATCAGCGACTTGCGCCGCCAGAAGGTCCATGCGCGCCGCTTTGGTCGCAGCGCCTCGCACAGACGACCGAGCTCCGGCCTGCGCCCGGTAGCTGCCGCGCGCGGAAACTCCTCGCTGAGCAGCCGGCCAACCTCGGCGCTGGTCCAGCGGCTGATTACCCTGCGCGCCTCGCTGAGCTGCGGAACCCGGCGCCGATCGCGATGCGCGTCAGAGGCCAGAAAATGGATGTTTCCCGAGCGCACGAAATGGCGTGCGGTGGCCTCAACCGCTTCGCCAAAACGCCCGGTGCAGGCCTGGGCAGTCACCTGCGCCAGACAGCCCATATCAACCCATTCGGCCAATCTGTCCGGCGAGTGTCTGAGCGCCGAGTTGCGCTCTGGATGCACAATCACCGGAGTGACCCCAAGTGCCAGGATGTTTTCAAGAATGGCCGTCGCACCCATCGGAATGGTGTGGACCGGCAGCTCCACCAGCACCGCCTGGCCATGGTCGGCAACCGTCATGATCTCACCGGCTGCCAGCGCATCGGGGAGCTCGGGCACCAGATGGCATTCGGACCCGGGCAGAACGTCAAGCTCAACGCCGGCCTGGCGCAGCTCGCGCTGAAAATCACGGGTCAGGCGGCGCACCTTGTCGGCTGGATTGTGGAAAACGCCGTTGAGATGATGCGGAGTCAGCACGGATACGGCAATGCCGTCTTCAGCGGCAATCCGGGCCATATTGATGGCTTGCTCCAGGGTTTTAGCGCCGTCATCAATGCCCGGCAGCAGATGGCCGTGCAGATCGATCATGCCCGAGAACAGGCGCTGGGGATACTTTTTCATCGTCGCCACAGTCCGCTTGTCAAAGCGGGTGAAACCGCAGATTACCCAGATTAACGCAGATTGGAAAGGCTAGCGAAATCGTAGGTCGGCCCGACGCGGCCGACGTGACCTTTATCGGAGCTGAACCAGTTTGCGCGATTGCAGGGTATCGAGAAACTCGGTGATGTCACCGCGCGCCAGCGGCTCTTCGACCGTATAGCTTTCACAAATGGACTGGACGATTTCATCCAGGCTGCGCGGCTGTTCCAGGCAGTCCCAGATGGCCGAACCAAGCCTGTTCAGGGAAAAATAGCGGTTGTTTTCCACGCTCATCAGGACGGCTTCTCCGTCCAGGTTGGCTGAGGTGGTTTGCGGGCTTCTGGTGTAGGTTTTCAAGGCGAAAAAACCGGCCCGGCCGGACTGGCCGGGCGTGATCTGATTTGGCTACAGGGCTCTATCTAAGGCCAGAGCTCAAGAAGTAGAAGGATCTTTCGGAACTGCTGGATGCGCGCCGTCATCAAAGTTAGCCAATGCACCAGATTGGGTCATGCTGGCCAAACTGCCCAGATCTTCAATTGTTGGCTTGACGTAGGTATTTTTTTCGGTTTGGTTCATGGCAGAACACTCCCTTTTTTAGTTGAAGACGAAAACCTCTCCCGGATCATAGCGCAGCTTTCATCAGCAAACAAGGAAAAAATGATTCAGATCAAGCAGTGCATTTTCGAGGGCGAATGCTACAGGTTTTTATCTTCCACATAACGGATAAAGGCTCCGGCCGACAGGCCGCGCAGCAGCTTGAGGCGATAGGAGCGCTCAACTGAGTTGCTGTCCCAGCCCGCCTCCGGCCACTGGGTTACCAGTTGATCGAGGCTGGCCAGGTTCAGCATTTCCGCGGCCGTGGCATGGTCCTGAAGCTCCTTGACTGCGGCCGCAAAGCGTCCCTGGTTGCGCGAGGCTGACTCAAACCAGTCGGCGGCCTGCAGTCCTTTCTTGCGCTCTGTGAGTATTTCGGTCGGAAGCAGCTCGCCCAGCGCCTGGCGCAGAACCCAGGACTGCTGACCATCGCGGAAGAACAGCGCCTGCGGGATCGACTGGCACAGTGTAATCAGACGTCGATCCACCAGTGGACTGCGCACTTCCAGACCAAAGCTGTTGTAGGCGGCGTAGTAGTCGCCAAGGTCCATGCGCGTCAGGCACTCGGCCATCAACCGTCGGCCGTCGCGCACCGGGCGGTAGCTCAGATCCCAGCGTTGCGTTCTGAACTGCGTTTCGCGCTGCTGCTCGCTGATCGCCGAATAGGTATTCATATCCCAGGCTTCGCCGCGCCGGCGCTGCAAGGCCATCCACACTTTTTTCGGCATGGCCGGGCCGAGGGAAAATTCCAGCAGGCGTCGCCATTTGGTTCTTTTTCTATGCTGGCTCATGGCCCGGCATTCCCGCATCCAGGTGCGGATGCGGCCGGATAGCAACAGGTCGGGCAGACGGTAAATGCCGTCATAAGAGATGGTGAAATTACCCATGCCGCCGTTGAGCAGAACCCGGTGACCAGTTTCGGCGGCGCGCTTTTTGATGCCGTTGGACCAGATCAGGTTGCAGGCATTCAGGGGCATGCGGTCCATGGCCTCGACAAAAGCGTCGAGATCATCCAGCGGGGTCTGGTCTTCCAGGTAAAAAAAACGGTGGTCAATATTGTTGTGCATGGCCACCAGGGCCTTGGCGCCGACACTTTCATCGACCAGATAGCCGCGACGCCGATGCTGGTCGCTGAAACCGGGCCTTGGTACCGAGCTCCAGGTCTGGATGCGCTGGCCGCGGCGGGCCATTTCGCGCGCCGTGATGGCGGTGACCAGAGACGAATCCTTGCCGGAGCTCAGCTCGGTCGCAATCGGGCTGTTGGCGCGCATCTGGCTGATGACCGCCCGTTCGGTCATTTCCCTGAGCGCATCAATATGTTCCTGATCGCTGCGCTGGACCAGTTCGGCCGGTTCGCTGACGTCAAAAAACACCCGGGTGTGCTGGCCGTTCCGGGTAAAAACACTATGCCGGCCCGGCTCGACCCGCGCCAGATCGACGTGGAAATGATCCTCGTGATAACCGTCGCTGCCGGGTCCGAGCACGGTCTTGAACGTGCCAGTGTTAAGCGCTTCAACGACCGCGTCGAAGTCAGTCGACCCGGCGGGCGTCCTCGACCAGGTTGATCTCGTACAGGACCTGATCGAGAAGGTCGGACGCGGGGATGCCGGCGTAGCGAGCCGGGTGGTCGGGCGTCACCGTCGACGGCATCGGGGCGAGGATCGTCCACGGTGTGGGATGGCAGAACTGCACCACCGAGTAGCGCTCGCCGTCGGTGCCGACGATCCAGCTGCCCTGCGCGTAGTCGACGGAGGCGGCGAGCAGGACGATTGCGCCAGCGGCCGTCGCGAGGATCGCACGGCGATTCCTGCGCATGAACTTGCCTGCGCGGTAACCGAACGTGTCGGGGCGTGCCTCCAGTGGCAGCCTTCCGAGAAACCGGTCGACGTCGCGGGACAGTGCTTCGACGGACGCGTAGCGCCGCGCCGGCTCGTCTGCGGTCGCGCACTCGCAGATTGCTGCCAGGTCGGGCGTGAGCCGTGCCCGCACACGGCGCGCGGCATGGATGCGCGGCGTCGTTTCCGTCAGCACCGTAGGCGCTGTCGTCGTACCGCTCGCATCGACGCCGACGACGTTGGCGAGGAGATCGTGCAGCAGCAGGCCGAGGCCGTGCACGTCAGTCGCGGTCGTGACCGGTTCGCCGCGCAACTGTTCGGGCGCGGCGTACTCCGGTGACAGCAGGCGCGCACCGGTTGCGGTGAGTGCGGGCTCGTCGTCCGCCGCTTCGAGCAGCTTCGCGATGCCGAAGTCCAGCAGCTTGACGTGGCCGTCCGCGCCGATCAGTACGTTCGATGGCTTGATGTCGCGGTGGACGACGAGGTTGCGATGCGCGAAGCCGACGGCCTCGCACACCTCGAGGAAAAGCTCGAGCCGCTCACGGATGCCGAGGTTGCGCGCGTCACACCATGCGGTCAGCGCCTCGCCCTCGACGTACTCCATCACGAGGTACGGCGTATCATCCTCGGCTACGCCGGCGTCGAGCAGCAGCGCGATGCGCGGATGGCCGAGGCGCGCGAGCACGCGCTGCTCCTGGCGGAAGCGTGCGATGCGCGCCGGATCGCCGAGCGCACCGCGGACGACCTTCAGAGCAACGTGATTGCCGAGATCAACGCGCTGCGCACGGTACACCGTGCCCATGCCGCCGTGACCGATGCGCTCGAGCACGCGGTAGGGGCCGACCGTGCGGCCGACGAGTGAGTTGCGCGACGTCGCGGTGCGTACAGCAGGACCTGGTGGTGCGGCTGCGCTGCCGACGTCCTGACCTGCCGTCGCGATGCCGGCGGCGTTTGCGAGTGCGTCTGGTGTTGCGCCGAGCAGCGGATCCGGTGTCGCGTCTGCAGCGATCAGCGCGAGCACCTCCGCCTCGACGTGTTGATCCGGAGCGTGCTGCCGGACGAACGACTCGCGCGCCTGCGGTGGCTGCTCGAGCGCGTCGTGAAACAACCGCTCGACGACGTTCTCCGTCCGCTCGCTCACCGGCGCACCTCAGTCCACTGGAATTCTGTTGGAATCGTTACCGCAAGGAATTGCGCGTCACTGCTGCGCGCTCATCCGACGTGACAGCCAGGCGCGCGCGAAGCGCCAGTCACGTGTGACGCTCGGGACCGAAACGCCTACGGCCTCCGCCGTCTCCTCGAGGCTCAGTCCCGCAAAGAAACGACACTCGATGACCCGCGCCTGCCGGGGGTTCTCGGCCTCGAGCTCGGTGAGCGCCCGATCCAGCTCGACGATCTCGTCGGGCGTGAGGTCCGGCTGTGTCGCGACCGAGTCGTCGAGTGTGACCGCCGCCATGCCGCCGCCGCGCTTCTGCGCGACGCGCGCGGCCGCGGCGTCCGCCAGCACCTGGCGCATTGCGCGCGCGGCGAGCCGGAAGAAATGCGCACGGTCACGCCACGCGAGCTCGACAGACGGCACCAGCTTCATGTACGCCTCGTGCACGAGCGCCGTCGCGTTCAGCGTCTCGCCCTGGCGGCCACGACGCACCGCTTCCGCGAGCCGACGCAGTTCGTCGTACACGGCCGGGAACATGTCGTCGACCGCATCGTTGCGATGGTCGAAGTCACGGGCAGCAGAAGCATCGCCCGCGTCCGTTGCGTCGACGCTGCGTTCAGCAGATTCCGGTGCTGGCTGACGATCCGGCCTCACAGGCTCCTGAATCTCGAGTAGGCGGGGGTATGCTGAATAGAAGGCATCCGGCGGCCCTCCTCAAGACTTGCTGCGATGGTGGCGTGACAGGCAGCTCGGAAGCACTCGATCCGCAGGCGCCGATCGCGGCCCGCAGATCAGGCGCCTGCACTGGCCGCGATCAGATGTCCGTTGCCTGCGCCGCCGGTGCGCGGATCGCCCGCGAGAAGTCGGGCTCACCGATCGCCGCCCTGATCCGCTCGTTCGCATAGTGCACGAGCCGGGTGTCCTCGAGCGACAGATCCGTATCGATCCAGCCGCGCTCGTACGCGGCATCGAGCGAGTAACCGGGGAGCACGCCGACGAGCGGGCCAAGTGCGTCGTCGGCCGCGGCCAGCTGGTTGATCGTTTCGATGATGCTCGTCGTGCAGTTGTTCGTCAGCGTGTGATACCACGTCGGGCTGCGCTCGATCTGCTGCGCATCGTCGATCAGCCGACGGAAGAGCGTCTGTGCCTGTTCGGGTGTGACGCGCACGGGAAAGAGGTAGAGCGGATCGTCCCACGTGATCACGCGCAACGCCAGCAGATCACGCTCCGTCCCGATCACGACCATCGTTTCATAGCGCCGCAGCATCCCCATGAGCGGCGAGTACGACTCGCCCACCTCGCGACGTGCTTCGACGGAGACGGCCAGCGTGCGGCCGTCCTTGAACTCGAAGGTGAGGAACGGGTGGGCGATGCCCTCGAAGCGGGGTTCGAAGGGCGAGAGGGCGAACCAGACACGCTGCAGCTGCGAGACGTCGTATTCGCCTTCCGTCCAGTGCTCCTCGGAGGTCCCGTCGGGCGCGTGCCGGAAGTCGCGGATGTGAGAGATGTGGACGCGGTCGCCTTCGGTGCGGACGACCGGCAGCCGCGACTGCGCCGGGATCCAGGTGCGGTCATGCGACGCATCGCGCGGGAGCACGTCGGCTGCCAGGCCGGCGCCGGCCAGAAGAAGCACGGCGGCGAACGCGAGAGGAATCCGATGGCGACGTCGCATGATCAGATTTTCCGGGT
>CALEIM010000150.1 GCA_937876395.1 uncultured Wenzhouxiangella sp.
CAAATGTTGGTGACAACGCGCCATTTGGGCAACCGATGCTTTCCGCGTACGGAGGATGGTTGAACCTCGATGTCCCCCAGGTTGCAAAGAAAATCGACAGCAAATCACTTTCCGTCTGGATTGAAGCTGCTTATATGGTGTTCTTTCACTCCTTGAATTCAGATGTTTTCAGACAGGGTCAGCAATTGTTTCGTGAGCTGGAGACCCGAGGCGCTTCAGGGCTTGCAGATGCCCGTCGGGTTGCAGAAATGGCTATTAGCGCCCGGGAATTTGCTTTCCTCAAGCAGGTAACCAGCCGGCATCCTCAACTTGGATTCAAGGACATCCCAATTATTGAATACAGCGGGCAATTTGACGATACACGGCCTGCGGTACTTGAAGTCAAGCAAGATGGGGCCTTGCTTAAAGCGTCCAACTTTGAATTCAAGGATGACGAACCAAGCCTGCTCTTTGTATTTCACCCTAACTGTAATTTTTCACGCAATGCAGCCGAGCATCTACAGTCCCTAAATCATTTTGATTGCTTCTCAAGCAGTCAAGGTGACTGGATAGCACCTATGCACATGCAGGATGAAAGCCAATCCATTCTAAGCTGGAACAAAGAGAATCCAGAATCACCAGTCAGGATAGTTTATAACCCGAACGCCTGGGCACCGGTTTACTTTACGGAAACTCCCACGTTCTACCTCCTGGAAGGCGATAAAATCCTGTCTTCCGTGCATGGTTGGCGGCCAGATACAACGCCATCGGAAGTGAGTGACATGATTGCCGCTTTCTTGACCAGATCAAAACTTGAGCACTGCCAACCAGATATCGAAGCTCCAAATCACCATCAGTAGTTCTGCTGTGCTTCCGGGGCTTGATGCAATGTGTGGGCACGGATGCTTGATCTTCACCGGAGGGCAAGGCAGGTTGAAACACCCGATTTCTCAAGCCCGACAGTCTACATATTGCGCCGATACTCGCCGCCCACTTCATAAAGCGCGTGGCTGATCTGGCCCAGCGAACAGGTCTTGACCGCTTCCATCAGCGCCTCAAAGGTATTGCCGCGGCGGCGGGCAACGTCCTGCAGCGCAATCAGCGCCGCCTGTGAACGCGCCTCGTTGCGCTGCTGAAAGGCGCGCACATTGCTGACCTGCTGCTGCTTTTCCGCTTCAGTCGAGCGAGCCAGCTCGATCTCGCCGCCTTCCTGCTCGCCGCCGTCGGCCGGCAGGAACGTGTTGACCCCGATCAGCGGCAGCGAGCCGTCGTGTTTCTTGTGTTCGTAATAGAGCGATTCTTCCTGAATCTTGCCGCGCTGGTACATGGTGTCCATCGCGCCAAGCACGCCGCCGCGCTCGGAAAGGCGCTCGAATTCAGCGTACACCGCCTCTTCGACCAGATCGGTGAGCTGATCGACGATATAGCTGCCCTGCCAGGGGTTTTCGTTGAAGTTGAGCCCCAGCTCTTTGCTGATGATCATCTGGATGGCCACGGCCCGGCGCACCGATTCTTCGGTGGGCGTGGTGATGGCCTCATCGTAGGCGTTGGTGTGCAAGCTGTTGCAGTTGTCGAAAATGGCGTACAGAGCCTGCAGGGTGGTGCGAATGTCATTGAACTGGATTTCCTGGGCATGCAGGGAGCGCCCGGATGTCTGGATATGGTATTTGAGCATCTGTGAACGGCGGTTGGCGCCGTAGCGCTCGCGCATGGCGCGCGCCCAGATGCGCCGCGCCACCCGGCCGATCACGGTGTATTCCGGGTCCATGCCGTTAGAGAAAAAGAACGACAGATTGGGCGCAAAATCGTTGATGTCCATGCCGCGCGCCAGGTAGTACTCGACGATGGTCAGGCCGTTGGACAAGGTAAAGGCAAGCTGGCTGATCGGGTTGGCGCCGGCTTCGGCAATGTGATAGCCGGAGATCGACACCGAATAGAAGTTTCTCACCCCGTTGTCGATGAAATACTGCTGGATATCGCCCATCATGTGCAGGGCAAACTCGGTGGAAAAGATGCAGGTGTTCTGCGCCTGATCCTCTTTCAGAATATCGGCCTGGACCGTGCCGCGCACCACTTTGAGCGTATCGGACTTGATCCGCTCGTAGGTGTCGGCATCGACCAGTTGATCGCCGCTCACGCCGAGCAGCCCCAGGCCCAGCCCATCGTTGGTCGGTGGCATATCACCGCTGTAGCCGGGGCAGTCCGCTGCCAGCAGCTCGGCGCGTTTTTTCTCCGCCGCTTCCCATGCGCCGCTTTGTTTCAGATGTTTTTCAACCTGCTGATCGATGGCGGCGTTCATGAACATGGCCATCAGCATCGGCGCCGGGCCGTTGATGGTCATGGATACCGAGGTGGTCGGATCGGCCAGATCAAACCCCGAATAAAGTTTTTTCAGATCATCCAGGGTAGCAATCGATACGCCCGAATTGCCGACCTTGCCGTAGATATCGGGCCGCTCGGCCGGGTCTTCACCGTAGAGCGTGACCGAATCGAAGGCGGTGGACAAACGCTTGGCCGGCTGCCCTTCGGAAACGTAGTGAAAGCGCCGGTTGGTGCGTTCTGGCGTACCTTCGCCGGCAAACATGCGGATCGGGTCTTCGTTGACCCGCCGGTAGGGATAAACACCGCCGGTATAGGGATAGTGGCCGGGCAGGTTTTCTTTCAGCAGAAAGACCAGCAGATCACCCCAGTCGCCGGTCTGCGGCGCGGCAATTTTTGGAATCGGCAGCTTCGACAGGGATTCGCGGTAGTTTGATCCGGAAATGGTCTTGCCGCGCACCTCATAGCTGTATTCATCGGCCTCGACCGAGGCCTTGAGCTCCGGCCAGGTCTGGAGCAGTCCGCGCGCGGCTTCGGGAATGGCCTTGATGGCCTGGTTGTAGCGCCCGGCCAGTTCGGCAAACGGCCCGTCCTGCTCTTCCGGTGCCGGCTCAAGCGCTGCCGGCAGCGCTTCAACGTCAAGATCGGCCAGCACCTCGTAGTAGTGCTGGGCACGGCGCGCAGCCGCGGCCCAGTCCAGTACGCTGCTGTTGAGCGCCCGTCCCTGCTCGGCAATTTCGGCCAGGTAGCGCACCCGCTTGCCAGGAATCAGCACCGACGGCTTCGGCTCCCTGTCAGTCAGTTCCAGCTCCGGGCTGAAATCACAGCGAGCGGTGCCCCAGGCAGATCCGCCGTCCGCACCACCCTGCTCACGCAGCAGTCGGCACAGATTGAGAAACATCCAGCTCACACCCGGGTCGTTGAACTGACTGGCAATGGTCGGATAGACCGGCACCTGCTCATCGTCCAGAGCAAACGCCAGGCGGTTGCGCTTCCACTGTTTTCGAACGTCACGCAGCGCGTCGGCCGAGCCTTGTCGATCAAATTTATTGAGAATCACCAACTCAGCAAAATCGAGCATGTCGATTTTTTCAAGCTGGCTGGCGGCACCGTAGTCGGAAGTCATCACATAGATCGGGAAATCGACCAGATCGACCACTTCCGAATCGGACTGGCCGATGCCGGCGGTTTCGAGTATGACCAGATCAAAGTCGGAACGGCGCAGCAGTGCCAGAGAGTCAGCCACTACCTCGGAGGTGGCCCGGTGCTGGCGCCGGGTCGCCATCGACCGCATGAACACCCGCTCCGAGCGCAGCGTATTCATGCGAATGCGGTCGCCCAGCAGGGCGCCGCCGCTGCGCCGGCGGGTCGGGTCAACGGCCAGCACGGCAATGCGCATCTCGGGAAAATGCTGTACAAAGCGGTTGAGCAACTCGTCGGTCACCGAAGATTTTCCGGCGCCGCCGGTTCCGGTCAGGCCGATAACCGGTACACCGCTGGATGCCTCGTCCGCCTTGCGCAGGCGGGCCAGCTCATGCTCGGTGATGGCTCCGCTTTCAATCGCTGTCAGCTGGCGGGCGACGGTCGCATCGTCTTCTGCCTGCGGCCGGGTTTGGGCACGGGCCGGGCGCTGTGTGCGCGCCGTGCGGGTGCGCGCTACCAGGTCTCCGATCATGTCCTTGAGGCCCAGCTTCATGCCATCGTCGGGGTGGTAAATGCGGTTGACGCCGTGCCCTTCAAGCGCGCGGATTTCAGCCGGAGTGATGGTTCCGCCGCCACCGCCGAATACCTGGATATGCCCGGCACCCTGCCCGGCCAGCATGTCCACCATGTAGCCGAAGTACTCCATGTGACCGCCCTGGTAGGAACTGACGGCAATGGCGTCGGCATCCTCACAGATGGCCGCGCGCACAATTTCGGCAACCGAGCGATTGTGCCCCAGGTGAATGACCTCGCAGCCTTCGGCCTGGATCAGGCGGCGCATCAGGTTGATCGCGGCATCGTGTCCGTCAAACAGGCTCGCGGCGGTGACCACGCGCAGCGGCAGGTTGGCGTCGGTCGAGACCACATTGGCGGGAGTTTTGGCAGTCTGGCTCATAGGGCAGCTAGTGATGGGTTTTGCACAAGCCTGCCATTGTAGCCCGCGTCAGCGGCACGAACCAACGCGGCCGCAGCCGAACCCTCAGGTGGCGGGTTTGGAATCACCCTCGGCGCGCGCCGGCAACGCCCCGTTCCTGACCAGACGCTCAATATGGGTGAACACCTCATTGCGCCCGAATGGCTTTTTCATGAAGCCGTCGGCGCCAATTTTCTTGAGATAAAACTCCTCGACCGCCTGCGGGTTGCCGCTGATCATGATGACTGGAACCGGCTCCAGGTCGGGATCACGACGCAGCCTGCGAAGCGCGGCAAAGCCGTTCATTCCGGGCAGCACAATGTCGAGAAAAATCAGCTCGGGCGGCTCGCTGGCCACCCGCTCCAGGGCGGTCTCGGCATCGCCGATACCGCTTGGCTGATAGCCATCCTGGCCCAGCATATGGCTCAGGGCAGCGACCACCGTAGGCGAATCATCCACGATCAGCACACGCAGACCGTAACGCGCGTAGCTGCGCTGTTCGGCACGGCGTTCCCTGGGCTTTTTCTGGATGCCGAGCAAACGGCGAAATTGGTCGAGCTGGCTCACGAGCGTTTTTTCACGGCTGGTTGAAGACGATTATTCCGCAAGCCGCGACAGGAAGCAACGCAAATCGCGCGCAAATCATGCGGCACAAGCCGTCAATCCAGCACGGCAGCCAGCAGGGCTTTGATATTGACTCCAGCCAAACCATCCGGCAAGACTTCTTCGATATGAATCAAATAGTTGCCTTCACTATCTCGAAGCCCTGCCAGATTCAGGCGCTCGCCCGGACGGTAGCCGGCCGTCCCCGGCTCGAGCTTGCGCACCAGAGGGTAAAACCCGCTGCCCAGGTGGGTCTGCTCAACCACGGCCAGGTCGCCAGTGGACAGGCGCACCAGGGTTCCGGGCGCGACCCAGCCCATGAACTGGATGAAATGCTCGACCATGTTGCGGTCAAACTTGTGCAATCGACCGCGCCATAGCACACCCAGGGCGTCGTGATGCGAACGCGCCGGCCGGTAGCTGCGCTGCGACGTGACCGCGTCGTAGACATCGACAATTGAAATGAGCTGCGAAATGCGATTGATTTCACTGGCCCGTTTGCCGTGCGGATAGCCTTTGCCGTCGCTGCGCTCGTGATGCTCCAGGGCAGCCAGTGCCACGACCGGATCAAGTTCGCCGCGCTGCGTGAGCATGGCATGGCCGGCCACGGTATGGCGCTTGATTTCACGAAACTCTTCCTCGGTAAGCAAATCGGGCTTGTTGAGCGTGGCCGGGTCAATATCGACATTGCCGACATCGTGAAGCAGCGCTGCCATGCCGACCCGTTCAAGCTCGTCAGGCGGCCACTCCAGCGCATGGGCCAGGCCAAGGGCGAGGATGGCTGAATTTATTGCGTGCTGAACGCCGTAGTCGTCGCTGTCCTTCAACCGGGTCAGCCAGACCATGGCGGCCAGATTCTGCTGCAGATAGCCGGCCAGCTCGGCCACCACTCGCTCGGCCGTCTTGACCTCGATCGTGCCCTGGTCGGCAAAGCCCCGAATCAGCAGGCGGGCCTGGCGGTCGAGCAGGTGATGAGCGCGCAAAGCCACACCAATGCTGTCCTTGTCGATGCGCTGACCGCGCAGGGCATTCATCGGATGCGCCAGATTACCGGTCGAATGCTGCTGAGCCGGCTTGTCGCCCGGACCCCAGCCGCCCGCCCGCGGACGCTCGGGACGCGGCCCGGCTCCCCGGTCATGATCGATCACTACCCATTCACAGTGGTCTTCAAACCAGGCCTTGATCTCCTCCGAATCAATCAGCACGCCCTGCAGCGGAAACGGCGTGTCAATCCAGGGGATGTCAAGACGCACGACAAAGTTGCCCACCTCCAGATCGGAAGGGTGGACGATCATCTCGCGCGACCAGATGGAGTCGGGGCTGGGAGTTTCGCTGACCACGGTGGCTGGTAGTGATATGGACTGCCTCATTATGCCAGTTGGTCGTTTGGTCGTTTGGCTGGAGCCTTGAACCTTCCGACCTTGGTCGCAGGTTGAGACAGAACTGTTACAATCCGCGCCAGCCAATGTGGCCGGGTCATGTCTCGGACGGAACCTCAATGAATCCAAGTAGTTACATTTCGCGCGTATTTGGTCAGTCGCCAGTCAAGCCGCTGCAGCAGCATTTCGATACGGCCAAGCGCTGTGCAGATGAGCTGCCGAACTTCATGCGCGCAGCGCAAGCGGGCGACTGGGAGGCCGCGCGCGGCGTTCGTGAGCAGATCGTCAAACTCGAACACGAGGCCGATGATCTCAAGCGTGAGCTGCGCCTCAATCTGCCGCGCAGCCTGTTCATGCCGGTGGCGCGCAGCGATGTGCTCGAAATGCTCACCGTGCAGGATCGAATTGCCAACAAGGCGCGCGATATATCCGGCCTGATGATGGGGCGCCAGATGAGCTTTCCCGAGTCACTCCATGAACTTTATCTACGCTTTGTCGACCGCTGCCTGGACGCCGTAGCCCAGGCGCACAAGACCGTCAAGGAACTCGACGAGCTGTTCGAATCCGGCTTTCGCGGCAACGAAATCGATCTGGTCATGGGCATGATCAGAAAGCTCGACAAAATAGAGAATGAAGGCGACAGCCTGCAGGTCGAATTGCGCGCCGAGCTGTTCAAACTCGAAACCAGTCTCCCGCCGATCGAGGCCATGTTCCTTTACAAGATCATCGACTGGACCGGCGACTTGGGCGACTGGGCCCAGCGTGTCGGCAGTGGACTGCATCTGATGATCGCGCGCTAAGGCGTTCCACCACAGGGTAGTCAAGGCCCCGCTGGGGGGTATGCAGAGGGCTTCATGGAACTGGCAATTTTCTATATCATTCTGGCTGCCTTGTTTGGCCTGTTCATGGCGTGGGGCATCGGCGCCAATGACGTGGCCAACGCCGTGGCTCCGTCGGTCGGTTCAGGCGCCATCACCATCAAGCAGGCGATCATCATCGCCGGTATTTTCGAATTTTCCGGCGCCGTGCTCGCCGGCGGCGGGGTGACCAGCACCATCCGCCGCGGCATCGTCGATGCGGCCGTGCTCGAAGGTCAGCCCGAGCTACTGCTGTTTGGCATGCTGGCCTCGCTGCTGGCCGCCGGCACCTGGCTGATGGTGGCCTCGGCCCGCGGCTGGCCAGTTTCCACCACCCACACCATCATCGGCGCCATCGTCGGCTTTGCCTCCATCGGCATCGGCGTTTCGGCCGTACAGTGGGGCCAGGTTGGCCAGATTGTCACAAGCTGGGTGATCAGCCCGATAGTCGCCGGCATCGCTGCATGGCTGCTGTTCATCAGCGTCCAGCGGCTGGTGCTTGATCGCCGCAATCCGCTCCAGGCCGCGCGGCGCTGGGTGCCGGCCTACATCTTCCTGGCCGCCTTCTTCATGACCCTGGTGACGCTGTTCAAGGGACTGAGGCACATCGGCATCGAGATCGAGACTTTTCAGGCCTACCTGCTTGCCGCCGTGATCGGCGTCATCGTCGCCGCCGTCGGCGCTCTGTACATCGCGCGCATTCCCGCTCCCGACGTGCCGGACCCCAAGTTTCACCAATACACCATCGAGCGAATTTTCGGCATCCTGATGGTCGTCACGGCCTGCGCCATGGCCTTTGCCCACGGCTCGAACGACGTTGCCAACGCTATTGGCCCGGTGGCCGCTATCGTCAGCGTCGTCGCCACCGGCGACGTCAATCAGCAGGCCATCGTACCCATCTGGATACTGATCCTCGGCGGCATCGGCAGCATCTACGGCGCGGTGCTCGGCGGGCTCATCATCGGCCTGGCGCAGGAGATGTCGGTGCCATTGATCGGGGCCGCGTACAAGCCGGCGGTCGCGTTCCTGCTGATGTTCGCGATCCTGCTGGTCTACCCGCAGGGCATCCTCAGCATATTCGGCCGGTACTTCCGGGGTTAAAGCTGTCCCGTAAGATGATTCGCTATAGAGATGGCTGCTGTATTTATCTTCGAATACGGTTTGCTTTTCTGCATACCAGGTTTTCAGGTTGATCTGGTTTTCCGGCTGGTCAAATCTCAACGCCAGGAGTGCCTTCCTAACCGTGCTTACCACATCCTTGCGGATAGGGTAAAGTGCTTTGGACAATTCCTCTGCCAGTTGCAAAAGGTAAGCCCCTTGCCCACTATTTAATGCCGCTTCATGAATTAGAGAAACGGCTTCATTTAACTCTGCTTTAATATCATCAGAAAAAGCCTGCCACGCGGCATCTTTTGCCTGTCTCACCTCTTGCTTCACTTCCCGCTCTATTTGCTCCAACTCAGACTCAGTCAGCACGCCTTTCTTTATAAGGTAATTCCTAAATCTCGGCAAGCAATCGTGTTCGGCTTCCCATTCCAGTCGTTCTCTGGATTTGTACCTTTCGTGGGAGCCGGAAGTAGAGTGGCCCTGAGGCTGTGTCATCTCCACCACGTGGATTATTACGGGAACATGTTCTTCCCTGGCAATTACCGACGCCTTATAATAGGTTTCCATCAAGGCTTCGTAATCCCAACCTTTTACGACAAATATTTCATAGCCGTCTTTGTCCTCTTCTCTTTCAAACCCCCTCAGAACTTCCGATATGCTTCCTTTAGTGGTGTGGTATTTATTGGGCACGGAGATACCATATCCGTCATCCCAAATTGAGACGATCATCGGTACTTGGAGTACTCCGCCTGCATTAATGGTTTCGTAAAACATTCCTTCCGCGGTGGCGGCATTGCCGATCGTCCCCCAAGCCACCTCATTCCCACCCTTGGTAAAACCCTGAAGATTATTTAATGCCGGATTTTCCTTAAATAGCTTGGACGCATAGGCCAGACCCAACAACTTGGGCATTTGCGCGGCGGTGGGTGATATATCCGAAGTGGAATTTTTAGTTTTGGTCAAATCCTTCCAGTTTCCTTCCTCATCCAGAGACCTTGTGCCAAAATGGGCGTTCATCATCCTGCCCCCGGAGGCAGGATCGGCACTAACATCGGTATGTGCATAAAGCTGGGCAAAAAATTCCTGAACCGAAAGTTGACCAATTGCAAACATAAA